>JACQOS010000165.1 GCA_016202425.1 Chloroflexota bacterium | reverse complement strand
GAAGTAGGCCTCAGGCCAGTAGTGCCTGTCCTTCTGTCGTATGAGGTAGACGCCCTCGTCCTCGTCGGGCACGCCGGGCCCGTACCCTGAGACCAGGCGGGTAGGGATGCCGAGGGACCGGAGCATGACCGTCATGGCGGACGCGAAGTGACCGCCATGACCCTCCCGAGCCTCGAAAAGGAAGTGCTCGATGGGGTCTGCTCCGGCAGGGGCTGGCGGCGCGTTGGCGGTGTAGGTGAGCTTCTCTCTCAGGAAAGCCTCGATAGCCACAGCCTTGTCGTAGGAGCGGTCCAGTCCCCTGGTCAGCGAGGCAGCCTCATTGCGCACCCGGGAGGGGAGGGAGGAAGGCAGTTGGAGATACTGCCGGAGGACCCAATCGGGGTACTCCGTCGTGGGCTCGCGGAGCAGTTGCTCTGGTGGCAGCGCGAGGGTGAAGAGACCATTGTAGGTTTCCTTGGGCTCGAGGGGGTTCTGGGGCCGGACGGCAACCATGGCTGCCAGTTCTTCGTTCTTGGCCAGGGTTTCCAGCCGCGCTGGGATATTGACGGACAGCGGCGTTGCGGAGGGAAGGAAAAGGTAAGGGGCCGGCACGTGGGTTTGAATTTCGTAGTAATAGGTGCCCGGGTCATCGGAGATCTCCAGATCCAGGTCGACGCCGAGTTGCAATGCCGGCTGGATGGTCGTTTGGCCGGTGCTCCAACCGCCCGCCGTGTAGGTGGAGTAGCTCCGCACCCGCCAGTAGGTGGCGAAGGGGGCATTGGCGGCGAACACGGTGTCCTCGCTGGTGGGCGCGTTGGCGATCAGGGCGAAGACTGCCCCGAACGGGGAGGCGGAGGAGGGTTTGATGCCGGTGATGCCGGGAAAGAGTCGGGTGAACTGTTCCTGCACCCACTCCGCCGGCTGTCTGGAGGCATTCCAGACGCGCCTCAGGGGCTCAACGCGAAAGCTGTGGTCGGGCAGCAGAGCCACGGCGAAGACGATCAAGGAGCTGAGGACGAAAGCGGCCCCAAGGGAGAGGTGAGGAAGCGATGAGGGATAGCCGATCTCCGAGCGCCCCAAGGAGGCCCGCCTCTGGAGAGCGGTGAGGCGCACGAGCAGCAGCATGGTGACCAGGAGGAAGGGGAACAGGTAGCCCACGTAGCTCGGTGGCAAATAGGTGAGGTTGGTTACCAGGCCCAAGGATGCAGGCAGGATGGCCAGCCAGATGTTGCCTGACTGGAATACCACCCAGGCGGCCAAGTAGCCGGCGGCCCACGCCACCACCGTGAGCAGGAGGGAAAAGGGCAGCGGGTCAGGATTGACTCCGTCCCCTGTAGCAGCACTCCACCAGGCAGCCAGCCGGTCATTCAGTTGAGCAAACTGGCGCGCCAGTCCTTCCGCTTCCACCAGGGAGGCAGTCTGGAGGTAGACGACCAGGAGCCCCATGGCCGCGCCCGCCAGGTGTCGCTGCCAGGCCCTCCAGGGCAGGCGCGCCGCCAGCAACCCGGTGAAGGCTGCTAGCAGCACTGTCATGGACAAGGGCGGGTGGACCGCCCAGCCAGCCGCCTCCACGGACCGGATCACCACCAGCAGCGTGGCGCTGAGCAGGGCGAAGGTGACCCAGTCGGGAGTTACGAGGTTTCGTAGCTGAAGGGCGGCGATACGCTGCAAGGCGTCACCGCCTCGATGGGGGGCCCGCGCCGTCTCCTGGATACGGACCCTGCCGGGGGGACGCAGCGAGCGGGCTGTGGTGGTCCAGGGCCGAGGCAAGAGGTTCCCCCTGCCGCACCTGGTAGACGGCAACCCCCGCCTTCTGAAGCGCGTCGTGCACTGGAGCGGTGGACGGGCCGGCGCCAAAGGAGGAGCCGTCGATCAGGACCGCGGCCACGTGGGAGCTATGCTCCACTAGGGCGTTGGCAGCCTGCGCCCACGATAGTTGGGTGGAAGGGGTGATGACGACGAAGGTGGGGGAGGGGCTGGAGAGGGCCTTGCTCTTGAGCAGGACCTCAGCCAGTGGGATGGTGCCCTTGGCCCTGGCCACTGCCAGCACGTCCAGCAGGCGCTCCTGGAGGGCGACTCCCCGCTGGGCCGCCACCACGTACTCCCGGTCCCCGTAGGCGATCAGCCCCACGGGCCAGTTCATGCTCAGGAGACGGTGCGCAATAGAGGCCGCTGCGGTGACGGCGTACTCCTCGGTGTTCTCGATCTCGCCGCCACCTTGGACGTCCCGGTGGAGGTCCAGCACGATCCAGGCCTGGTTGCCCACCTCGGAGTCAAACTCCTTCACCATCAGCTTAGATGTGCGGACCGTGGAAGGCCAGTGGATGCGCTTCAGGCTATCCCCGTGAGTGTACTCTCGGACGGTGGAGACGGAAGGACTCGCATCCTGGGTCCTCCTTGAAGATGTCCCCTGGGAGTGCCATTGCGCCAGGGAGAGGTGAAAGGCGGGTAGCTCTACCGTGGCGGGGCGAACGACGAGCTCCTCGACGGCGCCAAAGGCCCGGTGGTGCCGGAACATCCCGAAGAGGTCAGCGCTGTAGACCCGCACCGGTCCAAGGGGGTAGACCCCGCGCTTCCTGAGAGGAGCGGCGGCCTGCCAGCGGAGTTCGCCGTGGGGTCCCAGGTTCACCACCCTCCCCGTGACCTGCCCCGGGAGCTGCTCCAGGTCACGGACTTCCAGCAGCAGTTTGGGGAATATCCCCGTGTTCCGGACGGTGATCTCGGTGTAGAGGGAGTCGCCCACCGCTCCCCGGCCCGGCCAGCGCTTCACCTGGACCTGGAGGCCCAGCAGGTTTCCGTAGGCCCACGCCAGGTTCGCCAGAAGGGCTCCTGCCAGGGCATAGAAGACCGTGTAGAACACGTAAAAGCCACTGGCCAGAGCCGCGAAAAGGCTCAGCCCGCTCAGGAGCAGCACCAAGTGCAGGCGTTTCAACCCATTACCTCCGTTGCTGCCCGGCGACTGGCACCAGCGACGCGGGGGCTGCGTGGGAGAACGCCCAGTATACCACCACCGTCAGAGTATAGACCAGAGCCAGCTTGCCAGCTGCCCTGGCCATGCCCAAGATCGCCGCTCTCTAGCCTTGAGGCGCTGCAAAATAGCGGTTCTTGAAAATGGCGAAGCCCAGAGCGACGCTCAGGGCCCCAGGCACAATGCCGGCAAGGAACGGGACCCAGAGAGAAACGGGCAGGCGGTTGATCGTCCCGGTAAGGTTTTCCGGGATGCCGCCGTAGAAGGCCGTAGCCCCCAGCTCTACCAGGATACCTCCGGTGCCCAGGAGCGCCACACCGGGCGCAACCCATCCTGCCCTGGCGAGCACCACCCCGGCGATGGGGAGGGCGCTACAGCCCATCAGCGCGGTCTGCGCCAACAACATCTGAAAGGGAGTCCCCAGGAAGGCAACGGTCATGTTGTCCACAATGATGGCGCCGAAGAAGAGCGTCAGGGAGGCGGCCAAGAGGGCGAGCCCCACGAGGCCGAGCCCCGAAGCGGCTCCCACGCGCGCCGCCAGGGCCTGGTCCCCCAGTATGGCGAAGAGCAACGGGAGCGAGAAGCTGTACGGCCACAAGAGGGGGAAGAAGGACTCCAGGTCCTGTTCATAGGCGAAGGTGAACATCGGCGGAATATAGCGCACCAGCGGCAGCGCCACCACTACCAGGGTGACGATGGCCGTAGCCGTCACCCGGGGGGCAGGGTCCACGCGGGTCCAGAAGACGCCAAGCATGGCGGTGCCGGCCCCCAGCAGAAGCGTCAGGAAGGCCGTCGTGGCCAGTTGCCAGGGGTGGGGCAGGCCAGGGGCAAGGGAGAAGAGGACCGCCGAAGCTGCCAGAAGACCTCCCGCAGCCAGCAGTGTGCCGCCCCGAAGGAGTCCCGTGGTGGGAGCCGATGCGAGGGAAGGTGCGGGGGACTCTTTCCAGCGTGGCCCTTGAATCCCCAGAGGAATGGGTCGTGTTTCCATGGGTGGCGTTGTCAGCGAGGTGAGGCCGCGGCGCTCCCCGTGAGGTTGGCGACAGGCAGCCCTTGCAGGAGCGATGGCAGGCCATCGTACCTGCCGAAGGCAGGGATGAAGTAGACGCCGGCGATCAGAGGGCGCACAGCCTGGAGCAGCTCCTGGGCCACGGCCGTCCCTGCCTCGGAGGCGCGGTGGCCGGCGGCCCGCAGTCGCTGGAAGACGTGTTCTGGGATGGCTATGCCCGGGACTTCGTTGTGGAGGAACTCGGCGTGGCGGGCGCCGCGCAGGGGCAGGACACCGAGGATGAGCGGCAGCGGGAATCCGCCGAGCAGACGGTGGCACCGCACGACCGTCTCGGGATCAAAGACCGCCTGGGTGAGGATGAAGTGGGCTCCGGCTTTCACCTTGCGCTCCAGGGTGCCCAGCTCCCGGTCCAGGTCCTGGGCCCCCAGGTTGAAGGCGCAGCCGACGAAGAAAGAGGTGGGCTGTTCCATGGGACGCGAGGCACGGTCGAGGCCCTGGTTGGCCTGCCGAATGATCTGGATCAGGCCGGAAGCGGTCACGTCGGCGATGGGGGTTGCCTGGGGGTAGTCGCCGATGTTGGGAGGATCGCCCATGACCACGAAGATGTTGCGGACGCCGAGGCCATGGGCCCCCAGGAGGTCCGAGTGGAGGGCCAGCAGATTCCGGTGGCGGGTGGCCATGTGGAGAATGGCCTCCACGCCCAGCCGGGACTGGATGAGGGAGCTCATGGCCAGGGCGCTCATGCGTCCCTGGGCCCGGGGGCTATCCGTGACGTTGAAGGCGTCCACGGGGACGGAGGCCAGCAGGCTTCTTGCCTGGGCCAGGGTGGCGGAGACGTCGAACCCCCTGGGCGGGTCCACCTCCACGGTCACCACGAACTGCTTGCCCAGCTTCTGGGCCAGGTGAGTGGGCTCCTGCGGGGCGGCGGGCAGGGGGAGCTGGCCCGAGGCCCGCGGCTCCCGCTTCGGTGACATGACTGGCGGTCCTGGGCTCTTGTGGCGGCTCAAGGCTTCGCGCATGGCGGCGATGTGGGCGGGTGTGGTGCCGCAGCAGCCGCCCAGCACGGTCACGCCGGCGTCTCTCAGGCGGACGGCGTACTGGGCCATGTATTCCGGAGAGGAGAGGTAGACCAGCCGTCCTCCCACGGATGTGGGGAGTCCGGCGTTGGGGAGCGCCGACAGGGGCAGGCGCGTGTGGCGGGCCATCTCTTCCATGACCCGGAGCATGGGACCGGAACCGACGCTGCAGTTGGCGCCCAGGACCGCAATGCCCAGGGCGGAGAGCCGCTGGGCCACCTCCGCCGGCGTCTCTCCGGCAGGGGTGATGTCCTCCTCCCCGAAGGTGACCTGGGCAACGATGGGCACGTCCACGACCTCCCGGACGGCAACGATGGCCTCCTGGACCTCCGCCAGGGAGGGGAAGGTCTCTAGGACCAGGAGGTCTGCACCCGCTTCCGCGAGGGCCCGTGCCTGATCTCGAAAGGCGGCCTGGGCCTGGGCGCGGGAGACAGGCCCTGTGGGTGCCAAAGCCTTGCCCAGCGGCCCCATGGCACCAGCGATCCAGACGTGCTGCCCCGTGAGTTGCCGGGCCTCCTGGGCGATCTCCACACCTCGGCGGTTGAGCTCCGTCACTGCCCCGGCGAGGCCGTGGCGGTCCAGTCGGACGGCGTTCGCCCCGTAGGTGTTGGTCTCGATGAGCTCCGCTCCTGCCTCGATGTAGTCCAGGTGGACGCCCCGCACCAGGCCGGGGTCCTTGAGGTTGAGGTGCTCGAAGCAGGTGTCCAGGGGCAACTGGCCGCGACGGTGTAGCTCGGTGCCCATGGCACCGTCAGCCAGGATGGGGCCCTGGGAGAGTCGGCTCAGGAAGGAGTGGGTCATGGCAGCCATTGTGGACAGGTGCCGATAATGATACAGGAAGGGAGGCATCCTGTGCACGGGCTCCCGTGAGTCGAGGGACAGCGAGGGGAGGCAGGGTCTTTTGATTATTTGAGGTCAGGATCGACCCCGCTCATGGTGAGCTTGTCGAACCATATGAGCGGAGCGAAGTTCAGAAGTCCGCTCACGCCCTTCGACTGGCTCAGGGTGAGCGGACAAGAACCCATCTTTGGATAATCGAAAGACCCTGCGAGGGGAGGAGAGCCGCTGGCCCCTTGGGGTCCGGCGTGGTACACTTCCTGTTCCTGCGCCTTCCTGATGCGGGGCATGGCGCCTGATGGTTTGTTGGAAACGGAGCGAGGGAGCCAAGACCTTGGTGGAAGTCCAGTACGACGCAGTGGTGGCGGGTGCCGGTCCGGCGGGCAGCACCGTGGCTGGGGGGCTGGCCCAAGGGGGCTTCCGGGTGCTGCTTCTGGAGGAGCACCGGGATGTCGGGAGGCCTCTCCACTGCTCCGGGCTGGTGACCCCGAGGACGCTGGAGGAGGCGGGGGTGGCGGAGGAGATCGTGCTCAACCGCGTCCGGGGGGCAGACATCTTCGCCCCTTCGGGGCGGAGCCTCTCCCTGGGCGACGGGGATAGTCGAGCCTTGGTCATCGACCGCGTTGCCCTGGATCGGGCACTGGTGGCTCGCGCCCAGGAACGCGGGGCGGAGCTGGAGATGGGCGTCAAGGTCGTTGCTGCGGAGCGAGCGGTGGGGGGGCTGCGGGTTACCCTTCAGGACCGGAGCCAGCGGCAGTGGACCGTGGGGACGCGGCTGCTGGTGGGTGCCGATGGCGCCCATTCCCGCGTGGCCCGGGCCCTGGGCATGGCCGGGGCCGGGGAGCGCATCTGTGGCCTGGGGGGCGAAGGAGTCCTTCCGGGAGTGGAGGAGGACCGGGTACGGGTGTACGTGGGCAAGAGCCTTGCGCCAGGGTGGTTTGCCTGGACTATTCCCCTGGGAGGCGGACGGGTGCGGCTGGGGGTGGGAAGCGGCAACGGACTGAAGCCCATCGAGTGCCTCAGGCGCCTCTTTGCCACGCATCCTGAGCAGTTCCGGGGGTGGAAGGCCTCCTTCTGGACGGGCGGAACGATTCCCCTGTGGTCCCAGCGGCGCATTGTCCAGGACAACGTGATGCTGGTGGGGGACGCCGCCGGCCAGGTGAAACCCACCTCTGGGGGAGGAATCTACCCGGGGCTGGTGGGGGCTCGGCTGGCTGCCCAGGTCGGCAGGGAGGCCCTGGCGAGAGACGAAGTGACGGAGGACTCGCTGAGCGCCTACCCCCGCGCCTGGCAACAGGAGCTGGGGCAGGAGTTCCGGCGAGGCTCTGACCTGCGCCGGGTGTACGTGTCCCTGGAGGACCGGGACTTCGACAGGCTGCTGGGCATCTTCGGGCACTCGGCGTTGCTGCGGGCGGCGAACCGGTACGGGGACATCGATTTCCCCGGACGGCTGTTCCACCGCCTGGTGCGCCTGGCGCCCGCCCTCTGGTGGTTCGTTCGCGGGCCCCTGCGCTACGTGCCCCTGTGGCGCTAACAGGTTGGTGAAAAAAGAGGAGTCCAGAGTCCCGAGAGTCGGGACGGGGCCTGCCCTGAGCGAAGTCGAAGGGGCGGGGGTCTGGGGGTGTCCCCTAGATGTATCTTCTTCCCCCTCTGCCGCCTGAGGCGGCTTTGTCTCAAAAGTGCCCGTTGTCTCAAAAGTCGGCGGGATGTCTCAAAAGTGGAGGAGTGGGGTTAGCTTTGTTCGATCAGTTGGGCGAATTGCTTCCGGTTAAATCTATAATGTGCACTTTGCTTGCTCCTAGGTCGCCAAGCCGTTGCTCATCTCAAAAGGTCGGCCCAGCCACCAGGCGGCAGCGCCTGTACCTACTCGGGTCAACGTAAGGGGACCACTACCGGGACGGGGCCGGTTCCCTCATGTAAGCGTCTGAGCCGTGCAACCAGTCCGTGCGGATGGGGCCGAAGGCGTCAATCTCGTCCGTCTCTTCCAGGGCTTCGGCGGAGTGCTCCATGTTGGACGGAATGGTCAGGGTCTCCCCGGCTCTCACCACCACCCGCTCCTTCCCCTCCATCACAAAGGCCAGCGCCCCGGCGAGGACGTGGGTGATCTGCTCACTCACGTGGCGGTGGGCCAGCACCTTGGCACCCTTCGGAAACCTGATGCGGCCCAGCATCACCTTCTCGCCAGTGACAATCTGCCTGCGAATACCCTGGATAAGTCTGTCTTCTGGTACGGACTTCCAAGCAACGGCTTTCATTGGCATTTGGTGTCCCCCCATAGAGCACTTGCTGCCCTGAGCCATCTACCGGCAGTGGCCCCAAGATACGAGCGTCCCCAGGCCATGTCAACCCGTTGTACTCGTCCAGGTGATTAGCAGGGTGTTGAAAAACCCTTTCGACCATCCCCCCTGTCCCCCTTCCTGGCCAGGAAGGGGGTAAGAATTATATCTGGGGGACACCCCTAGAACCCCGCCATCCCGACGGGTCGGGATGGACTCCTCCTTTTTCACCAACCTGCTAATGTCATCCCTCCTGGTGTACGGGATCTATCGGACGAGATCAGCATGACCCCGGAGGCGCCGGCCTTTCCTTGACACGCTCCCGCAGTGGCCCGTACAGTGGGGGATAACCTCTTGGGGCAGGGCCTGCCCGGCAACGGCTGGAGCCATGACGGAAGAGCATCATCTGGGACACGTGGCGCGTCTGCACGCGGACGCCGTTGGGCAGCCCGGACACCGCCGGTTCCAGCTTCTGGTGGACTCGGTGGCGGGGGCATCGGCGGTGCTCTGGCTGGAGAAGGAGCAGCTCTTCAACCTTGGTCTCGCCCTCAAGCGGCTCATCGGCCTGGCGGGAGGGAAGGAAGAGGCCAGGGAGTCGGCGGATGCCGCCGAGGAGGCCGGGGAGCCCGTGGCGGGGCCCGACCTGAACCTGGAGTTCCAGGTGCAGGAACTGGCCGTGGGCTACGATGCGGCAAGGGCCCTCTACCTGATCGGTGCCGAGAGCCGCGGAGAAGACAGAGAGACGCCGAAGAAAGTCAACCTGGTAGCCACGGAGGCGGAGGTAGACGCTCTGGCAGACGAGGCATTCGCCGTGTGTGCAGCCGGCCGGCCCTTGTGCCCGCTGTGTGGAGCGTCCATGGACACCGAGCGGCACGTCTGTCCCCGGCACAACGGCCACGGGCCAGCAGCCTAGTATCTAATGACGTGAATCCGCGTAAACATGTCATACTTCAAGTCCCGCTCATCCTGAGCACCGTCGAAGGACATGAGCGGGACTTTTCCTCCGCTCGTATGGTTCGACAGGCTCACCACGAG
>JACQOS010000163.1 GCA_016202425.1 Chloroflexota bacterium | reverse complement strand
GTTTGACCCCCTCTGGCAGGGGTCTGGGGGTGTCCCCCAGATTCGTTCTCTCCCCCCTCTCCCGCCTGAGGCGGGAGAGGGGGCCAGGGGGTGAGGGTTTTGAGATGAGTTCCATGAAAGTCCTGGTGATTGGCAGCGGTGGGAGGGAGCAGGCCATGGCCCCATGATCATCGACGCGCACCGCCACCTGTGGTCGGTCTTCCAGCGCCACCCCGCGGCCTTCGGGGCGCCGCCTCCTGCCAGGCTGGACTGGGAGGAGGCCGCTGGGGAGATGGCGGCGGAGATGAACGGCGCCGACGTGGACAGGGCGGTCCTCTTGGTGGCTGACTTCGCCGCCCGCCTGGGCGATCCCCCCTACCCTATTCAGGAGGAGAACCGCCTCATCGTGGAGGCGGCCCGCCGCTATCCCGAGCGCGTCATTCCTTTCTACGGCATCGACCCGCGGCGGCCGGGCGCCGCCGACGGCTTCGAGCGCGCCATCCGGGAGTGGGGTGTCCGAGGCATCAAGCTCCATCCTGCCGTGGGCTTCTTCCCCCACCATCGCGCCTGCTATCCCCTCTACGAGATCTGCGTCGCCCACGACCTCCCCGTCCTTTTCCACAGCGGTCCCGCCTCCTTCAGCCCCCTGCTCTACAACCGGTTCACCCATCCCCTGGAGTTCGACCAGGTGGCCACCGACTTCCCGCAGCTCACTATCATCCTGGGCCACGCCTGCGGCGACTGGTGGGAGGACGGCATCGCCATCGCCCGGGGCCATCCCCGGATGGTGCTGGAGCTTTCCGAATGGCAGCTCCGACTGAAGGAGGCGCCAGAGGAATCGGTCCACGCCCTGGACAGGATGCGCCGGGGCGTGGGCGTGGAGCGCATGATGTGGGGGACCGACTTCCCGGGCGTCCGGCACCTGATGTCGCTAAAGGAGTGCGTGCAGGTGTTCCGAGACCTGCCGGCCACGGCCTCCCGGTTCGGCGAGCGCTTTACCGAGAGGGAGGTTGCTGCTATCCTTGGAGGCACCGCCGCCCGGCTGTTGAAGCTAGACGGATAACCGGGAAGAGGCCGCGGTGACGGCGGGAGCCGGCCTGGGGAGGGGCCCATGACATACTCCATGCGAGCGAAGTTCGGCCTTAGCCTCTCCAACCGCGCCGTGGTCTTCGGCTGGGCCACCATGGACGACCTGGTGCGGGTAGCCCAGAGGGCGGAGGCCTCGGGCATGTTCCACAGCGTCTGGGTGGGGGACAACCTCCTCTCCAAGCCCCGCATCGACGCCATTGTAGCCCTCTCGGCTATCGCGGCCCGCACTCAGCAGGTGAAACTGGGGACCATCTGCCTGGCCAGTTTTCCCTTCCGCCATCCCATCGTCCTGGCCATCCAGTGGGCCAGCCTGGACATCCTCTCTCGCGGGCGGACCATCCTGGCCGTGTGCAACGGGGGCTCAGCCCAGGACGGCCCCCAGTTTGCCCACGAGTTGGAGGTGATGGGCGTGAAGTCGGAAGAGCGCGTGGGCCGGCTCATCGAAGGCGTCACTATTCTGCGGCGCTTGTGGAGCGAGGCGAGGGTAACGCACCAGGGCAGGTACTTCCAGTTCCGGGACGTCGAGCTCTTGCCCAAGCCGGTGCAGAACCCGGTCCCCATCCTCATCGCCGTGAACCCCAAGGGGGAGCGGGTGCCGCCCGCAGTGGAGGAGCGGGTCATGCGACGAGTGGCCGCCTACGGCGACGGCTGGCAGACGGATGCCACAACTCCCGAAACGTTCCGACGGCGGTGGGACATGGCCCGGGAGCACGCGGAGCGCCTGGGCCGGGACCCTTCCAAGCTGGAGTCGTGCATTCACCTGATGGTGAACATCAACGAGAAGAAGGAGACCGCCTTCCGGGAGGCGGAGGAGTTCCTCTCCCTCTACTACGGCACGGGGAGGATCACCCACGAGCAGATGGAGACGTGGCTGGCCTACGGGTCGCCCCAGGCGGTTATCGAGAAGATCCAGCCGTACCTGGAGGCAGGCTGCACCATGCCGGTGCTGCGGTTCGTGTCTCGCAATTTCCCGGCCCAGGTGGAGCGGGCCATCCGGGAGGTGCTGCCCGCTCTCCACGCACCGTAGCCGCGTCGGCAAGGTGGCCTGACCCATGAACGTCCTGGTGATTGGCGGTGGGGCCAGGGAGCATGCCATCGCCTGGAAGCTGCGGCAGAGCCCGCGGGTGGAGAAGCTCTTCGTGGCCCCCGGCAACGCCGGCACCGCCTCCCTGGGCACCAACCTGCCTATCTGGGCCACCGATATCCCCAGCCTCCTCAAGGCGGCCCGTGACCACGCCATTGACCTTACCATGGTGGGGCCAGAGGCGCCCCTGGCCGAGGGCATCGTGGACCGCTTCCAGGAGCGGGGGCTGCCCGTCTTCGGCCCCAGCCAGGCGGCGGCCCGCATCGAGGCCAGCAAGGCATTCGCCAAGGAGGTCATGCAGCGCTCCGGCATCCCCTGCGCACGAGGCGAGGTCTTCGACTCCTACCCGGAGGCACGCAGGTTCATCGAGCGCCGGGGCGCACCGCTGGTCGTGAAGGCCGACGGCCTCGCCGCGGGCAAGGGGGTTACCGTGGCGGCGACAGAGGCCGAGGCCATGGCTGCCCTGGACGCGTGCATGGTGGAGCGCGTCTTCGGCCCCGCGGGCGAGCGAGTCGTCATCGAGGAGCGGTTGGAAGGCCGGGAGGTGAGCGTGTTCGCCTTCACCGACGGCCAGCGCCTCTCTCCTCTGGTGGCGGCCTGCGACTACAAGCGCGCCTACGACGGCGACCACGGCCCCAACACGGGAGGCATGGGCAGCTACGCCCCTCCCGAGCTCTGGAGTCCCTCCCTGGCGCGGGACGTAGAGTATGCCATCCTGCGGCCCACCATCCAGGCGCTCGCCCGGGAGGGGTGCCCCTACCGGGGCGTCCTCTACGCGGGCCTCATGCTCACGGCCGAGGGGCCGAAGGTCCTGGAGTTCAACTGCCGCCTGGGCGACCCGGAAGCCCAGGTAGTCCTCCCGCTCCTGGAGGCCGACCTGGTGGAGGTGGCCCAGGCGGTCCTCGCGGGGGATGTTTCCCAGGCCGGTGTTCGCTGGAGCCAGAAGGCGTGCGTGGGCGTCGTGCTGGCTTCGGAGGGGTACCCCGGCTCCTATCAGCGGGGCTTTCCCATTCATGGCCTGGAGGCTGCCGGTCCGGATGCCCTGGTCTTCCACGCAGGCACCAGGCTCAGCAACGGGTCCGTGGTGAGCGATGGCGGGCGGGTGCTCACCATCGTGGGCCGAGGCACGGACCTGGCCGCCGCTCGCCAGCTCGCCTACCGCGCCGTCGAGGGCGTCCGGTTCCAGGGGGCCTTCCATCGGGGCGACATCGCCCTGCTGCCCTCGCGGGTCGCGGACCCAGGGGCATGAGGGCCCGTGGCTGCCCCCGCACCTGCCCGGCTGGAGACCCTGGTGCGCAGTTTCCGCGAGCTTCAGGGCTCCGGGGCGATGGAGGGGTTGTGGCGGCTCCGGTGGGGGCGTGAGCAGGAGGCCCTCGCGTTGCTTCAGGAGGAGCGGGTACGGACGCTTACCTTGGCGGAGGCCGAGACGCTGCACAGGAGCCTCCCCGTCTCCCAGCGGAGGCGCCGGGAGTTCCTGGGCAACACCATCGAACAGGTCCGGGAGGCGCTCTGGTTCCTGCTGTACGAGCAGGCGCCCTACGAGGTCCGCGTGTGGGAGGTGCTGGACGAGGGGGGCGGCTACCGCCTGCGCGGTGCCGATCTGTGCGTGGTGTCGGCCCTCCTGGGCGTCCATCAGCCGACCTCTTTCGGCCTGGCGGACGCCATGTCCATCCGGGCCCTGCGGCGCCTTGGCCTGCTCCGTCCCTTCGCGGGGAACGAAAGCTACGCTGGCAGGTTCCAGAAAGTCCAGGAGGCCCTGTGGCGACTTCGGGCCCTGGCGGGCTTCCAGGATTTCCAGGAGACTGATATCTTCCTGGGGGCCCTGGCACGGGGGATGCTGAGTGCGTGAGGGCGTTCCCTGCGCTTGCGAAGGAGGTGCAGGTTGCCGCTGGTGGGAGTTGTCATCGGCAGCAGGTCCGACGAGCCGCTGGTCCAGGACACGTTGCGCATCCTGACCGAGCTGGGCGTCGAGCACGAGTTCCGGGTCCTCTCTGCCCACAGGACGCCCCAGCGCGTGGCGGAGTACGCCCATGGCGCCAGCGGTCGTGGCATAGAGGTCATCATCGCCGCAGCGGGAGGAGCCGCCGCCCTGCCGGGCGCCATTGCTGCCTGGACAGACCTGCCCGTCATTGGCGTTCCCCTGCCCACCAGCGAGATCAAGGGCATGGACGCCCTCTACGCTATTGCCCAGATGCCGCCCGGGGTACCCGTGGCCTGCGTGGCAGTCGGCGCCTGGGGAGCCCGCAACGCCGCCTACCTGGCGGCCTCCATCCTTGCCCTGAAGCATGATAAGATACGGGAGGCCTACGCAAGCTACCGGCAGAAGCTGCGGGAAAGCTAGCGCAGCCGAACAGGGTGTCCCTCACTGGGCATTGCCCAGACCCAAGACTTGCTACTGTCTTCTGTCGTAGGTACGCTGCAGCGCTAGTGTATTATGTGGGTGCAGGGCGAGCCATGCTCCCCATCTCCCTGACTGAGGGAGAGGGGGACCGAGGGGGTGAGGGTGAATCTAGCCATCCTCTGTGACTTCGACGACACGGTCGCCGTGGAGAACGTAGCGCATCTGCTCCTGGGCCGGTTCGGCGACAGCCAGTGGCAGTCCCTCCTTCAGCAGTTCCGCGACGGGACCATCCGCCCCAAGGACTACTTCGAGCGCTGCTTCCTCGGCGTCAGGGCCAGCCGCGCGTCCATGCAGGCCTACGTGCGGGAGCACGCCCACCTACGCCCTGGCTTCCGGGAGCTGGCGCGCTACTGCCAGGGGCAAGAGATCGAGCTTGCCATCGTGACCCACGGCCTGGACTTCTACGTTGAGGCCCTGCTGGAGCGCGAAGGGCTCGGATGGCTGCCTGCCTTCACCGTGGGGTCCCGCTTCACGTCCAACGGCATCGAGTCCGACTTCCGCTACACCAGGGACGATTGCCAGGAGTGGGGGAACTGCAAGTGCTCGGTGGTGGACCGCTACCGGACCCAGGGAAGGCGCGTCTTCTACGTGGGCGATGGCCTCTCCGACCTCTGCCCGGCCCGCAGGGCGGACCTGGTCTTCGCCCGGTCTCGGCTGCTGGAGCTCTGCCAGCAAGAGGGCATCCCCCACCGGGAGTTCCAGGACTTCAACGATGTCCTTACCGAGCTTCAGCAGCCCCTGTCCGCTAGGGGTGTCCCCTAGACTTATCTTCTCCCCCCTCTCCCTCGCAGAGAGAGGGGGATACAGGGGGT
>JACQOS010000162.1 GCA_016202425.1 Chloroflexota bacterium | reverse complement strand
GGTCTGGGGGTGTCCCCCACTGGGCACTGCCCAGACCCACGACTCGCTACCGTCGCCTGTCGCAGGTACGCTGCAACGCTGGTGCATGGGGGTACAGGGGGTGAGGGTTTCCCGAATGGCCTGCTAGGGCACCTCCAGGGGATAGAACACCACCCCGGTGGGGAGCTTGGGGTAGAAGTACGTGGACTTGGGAGGCAGGCGCTTTCCCGCGGAGACCAGGGCCTGGAAGAGGTCCAGGGGAAAGGGCTGGAGGAAAAAGGCCAGTTGCTGCTGGCCGTGCGTCACCTGGTCCCAGGCCTCCTGAGGGTCATGGACGTAGGCGAGGCCGGGGCTGGAAGGGCCCAACACGGGTCTGAACAGGGCCTCCTGGAGGACCCAGCCCGCGGCCTTGCGGAGGAAGGGGCCGCCGGGCAGGGTCTCGAGACGGCGGGCCTCCTCCTCGCGCAGCGTCAGGAGGTACGGCCCCTCGCCGTCCGGCCCCAGGAGGGCGAGGGACATCGGCTGGCGGTGCGCCTGGGCCGCCTCCTCCAGGGCCTGGGGGCCCTGGGGTCTTGGAGAGAGCGGTTCCAGGTGGAAGGCCTGCTGAAGCCGACGACGAAGGGTGGTGAAGGTGGGCGGGTCCAGGCCTCCCAGGGTGCGGTGGTAGGGGAGCACCAGCAGCCCCGGGTCCTGGAAGGAGATGAGGGTGACCATGACGAAATCAAAGGCGTCTTCGCCAGGAGAGGTGGTGGCCTGGAGGCGGCGCTGGTCCCGATAGAGCAAGGCGGTCTCGTAGCGGTGGTGGCCGTCGGCGATGAAGAGGGGGGCGGCCTCGAGGGTTGCCCGGATAGGGTCTTCTAGCTGCGGCGCGCCGACGACCCACAGAGTGAGCTCCTGGTCGTCCTCCCACTGGGCCTCGGCGGTGGGGTGCCGCCCCATGAGGCGCTCCAGGGCGGCTCCCAGGTCTCCCTGGGCGTCCTGGTAGAGGGCCATTATGGGGCTGAGGTTGGTCCTGCACGCCTGGAGGAGGCGCAGCCGGTCCGCCTTGGGGCCGGGGGACGTCTCCTCGTGGGGCAGGATGACGCGCTCCTCGAAGGGTTGGAGGCGGACGCGGGCGGTGAGTCCCCGGCGCTCCAGCCAGCGGCCCCGGTGCCGGTAGCGGTGACGGGCCAGGTAGTAGCTGGGGCCAGGGTCCAAGGCAAGGGCCTCGCCCTGCCGCCAGAGGGCGAGGTTCTGGGCAGCCAGGGCATATCGGTGAGAGCCGTCGCTATCGCCGGGGACGGCTTCGGGAAGCTCCACGTGGACGGCGTTGTAGGGACTGAGGCCCCGGAGGGCTGCCCGGGCCTCCGGGGAGATCACGTCGTACGGAGGGCAGAGCAGCTTGCCGAGAGGACCCGCGATGTCGGGGTTGTAGCGCAAGCCGCGGAAGGGGCGGACCTCAGCCATCGTCTCCAGTATAGAGGCCTGCCCTGCCTGGGTCTAGCCGGTTTGGGCTGAGGGCAGGGCCTTTCAGTTATCCATAAGAGCAGTCCCTGGCTCCTGTACCCCCATCCTAACCTTCCCCCGCGAGCGGGGGAAGGGATTACTCTCCCCCGTTGCACGGGGGAGAGTAAGAGAAGAGAGGGGGTGAAGCCGACAATTGAAAGGCCCTGGGGCTGAGGGCCGCCTTCCGGATGCTATACTTGGTCAGCAGTACCGGGCAACGACGGGGGCAGGCCATGGTGGATCCTGGGGCCGCACGGCGCGTGGAGGAGCTCCGCGAGGAGATCAACTACCACAACTACCGCTACTACGTGCTGGACAGCCCCGTGATCAGCGATGCCGAGTACGACCAGTTGATGCGGGAGCTGCTCCAGTGGGAGGAGCGGTACCCGGAGCTGGTCACGCCCAATTCTCCCACGCAGCGGGTGGGCGCAGCGCCCGTGGAAGGGTTCGCCGAGGTGGAGCACCCCGTCCCGTTGCTGAGCCTGGCCAACGCCTTCAGCGGCGACGAGCTGAGGGCCTGGCACCGGCGGGCCCTGGACCTGCTGGAGGGTGCCACGTTTGCCATGGCGTGCGAGCTGAAGGTCGACGGCCTGGCCGTGGCGCTCACGTATGAGGATGGCCGCCTGCTGCGCGGGGCCACGCGAGGCGACGGCCACCGGGGGGAAGACGTGACGCTGAACCTGCGGACCATCAGGAGTATCCCGCTCGCCGTGGCGGGAGAGGGCGTGCCGCGCAGGTTCGAGGTAAGGGGCGAGGTCTACTTCCCCAAGTCCCGGTTCGCCAGGCTCAACGAGGAGCGCATCGCCCGCGGGGAGCCCCCTTTCGCCAACCCCCGGAACGCTGCGGCGGGCTCGCTGCGGCAGTTGGACCCGCGCGTCACCGCATCGCGGCCGCTGGACATCTATGTGTACGGGCTGGGGTACGCGGAAGACGGAGCCGTCCCCGACAACCACTGGGACGCCATGGCGCGGCTGAAGGAGATGGGGTTCAAGGTGAACCCGTCCAACGCCCTGTGCCACACGCTGGAGGAGGTGGAGGGGTACTACCATCGCTGGATGGAGGCGAAGGAGCACCTGGACTACGCCGTGGATGGCGTGGTGGTGAAGGTGAACCCCTTCTCCTACCAGCAACACCTGGGGGTGGTGGGCCGGGAGCCGCGGTGGGCCGTCGCGTACAAGTTCCCCGCCACCCAGGCGGTAACGCGGCTGTTGGACATCGGCATCAGCGTCGGGCGCACGGGCGCCCTCAACCCCTACGCCATCCTGGAGCCCGTGGATGTGGGCGGAGCCATGGTGAAGCTGGCCACGCTCCACAACGAGGAGGACATCCGGCGCAAGGATATCCACGTCCAGGACTATGTCTTTGTGGAGCGGGCGGGGGAGGTGATCCCTCAGGTGCTGGGCCCGGTGGTAGCCCGGAGGCCGGCCTCGGCGCCCCAGTGCGACGCTTGCCAGAGCCATTTCCATGCTGCGCGGGAGCATCCCGCTGAGATCACCTGGAAGGGTGGCATGCCGGACCGCTGCCCGGCCTGCGGCCAGCCCGTGGTGAAGCCCCAGGACGAGGTGATGAGCTACTGTGGGAACGGCGCCTGTCCCGCCAGGTTTGCCCAGTCGCTCATCCACTTCGCTGGCAGGGCTGGCATGGACATCGAGGGGTTGGGGGAGAAGCTCTGCCTGGCCCTCATCGAGGCGGGACTGGTGCGCGACGTGGCGGATGTGTATGCCCTCACGAAGGAGCAGCTCCTCACGCTGGAGCGCATGGGGGAGAAGAGCGCGTCCAACGTCCTGGCGTCCATCGAGCGAAGCAAGGGGCGTCCCGTGCCCAACGTGCTGTTCGCCCTGGGCATCCGGCACGTGGGGCTGGAGACGGCGGAGCTGCTGGCGCGTCATTTCGGCTCCTTGGACCGGCTGTCCCAGGCTACCCCGGAGGAGCTGAGCACCGTTCCCGGCATAGGGCCGAAGATTGGGGAGAGCATCGTGGCCCACTTCGGCCAGGAGGGAAACAGGGGCATCCTGGAGAAGCTGCGTGAGGCCGGCGTCCGCATGGCTGCCGAGAAGTTGAAGGCGGAGTTACGGCCGACCCCCCTGGTGGGGCTGCAGTTCGTGGTAACGGGGCGCCTCGCTTCTCTGAGCCGCTCGGAGGCCGAGGACAGGATCAAGGAGCTGGGCGGCAGCGTTGGGAGTAGCGTCACGCGCAAGACCACGTATCTGGTGGTGGGGGAGGAGCCGAGCTCCAAGCTGGACGACGCTCGAAGGCTGGGTACCGCGATGCTGACCGAGGAGGAGTTCTTGAAGCTGCTGGCGGGGGAGTTGCCGCGGGAAACGGTGCCCCGTGGCTAGAGGCTATTCGGGAAACCCTCACCCCCTGTACCCCCTCTCCCTTGCCAAGGGAGAGGGGGAAGAAAAGATGGCTGGGGGACACCCCCAGACCCCCGCCAGAGGGGGTCACAGCCCCCCTCTGGACTCCCCCGAGACGTATTTCCGAACCACTTCTAGAGGACCTGGGCCTCCTGCCGCGACGAGGCGGCGGGGATGACCTCTCCGACGCCGTCGGCGTTGCTCCGCCTGGCCCCCAACCAGCTTCATCCCGTCGCGGCGGCCTACCGGGGGCTGGTCTACCCGGGCGAGGTGGTGTGGGCGGACCACTGGGAGGCCGCCTGGGGGGCACCGCTGGCGGGCAAGGGCTTTTTCCGGGTCGTTTTCCTCAGGAGCCATGTCCCCGTAGAGGCGAGCGAGCTTCAGGATGCCCGTATTGTCGTGGGCATCCCTCCTCGCACCCCGGGCAGGAGGGAGCGAGAAAGGGAGCTGCAGTACCAGGCGCTGCGAGAGGCGCTGGCCCGCTACGGGGTGCCCGGACCGGAAACTGCCCTGCTGGAGAGCCACCGCGAGCTCTACGCCTCCGGCACTCTGGTGGCGAGGATGGGAACATCTTTGGCCCCCTCGGGGGTCTTCGGCGAGCCATCTCCTCAGGCGTGGGTGACGCGCATTGCCGAGGCCGCTCTGGGCTGGTCTTATCCCCGGCTGCCCGTGGGCGGGTGGCCAGCGTCACGGCCGCTGGACGCCGAAGAGGTCCAACTGTTGCTCCGGGGGGCCATTGGGGAGGAGCAGGGCCCGGAGGTCGTGGCGGCCATGAAGACGTACGGCCCGGGGCTCGGGCTCTCTACCACGCAGGAGCCGGCCACCTTCGACCCTCGAGGCTGCGCCGTCTTCGAGCTCTTGAGGAACGATCTGGCCCAACGGGGCGGTGTCTGGCCCTGCACGGAGCTGTATCATCGCATGGCCCATGGGCACGGCCTGCCGCACCCTCTGGTCACCCTCTATCTCCTGGCGTTCCTGTTGCGCGGCGAGCCTCCCACGGAGCTTCACCTGCGGCCTGGACACCGGCTGGGCCAGGCCGATGGGACGGCATACCTGGGCCGGGTGCTGCTGGCAGAGACGGTGAGAGGCCTGCGGTTCCCTTCGGCGCTGGACCAGGAGGCAGAGCTGCTTCGCAACGTGAGCCCCGTCTCGTGGAACACGGCCTCGCTCTACTTCTGGCCCCTGGACCCAGCCTTCGCTCCTCGAGAGGAGGCGGACAGGCAGGTGAGGGCGGACCAGCTCATGGCCTCCCTTCGGAGGCTGCACGCTGAGGTGCGGGACGTCCAGAGGGCCCTGCACCGGCTGGCGGAGACCCTGGGCCAGCCGCCGCCGGAGGAGGCGTCGGCATTGCTGGACCAGTTCCGTCACCTGGGCCAGGCGGCGGCCCCCGAGGCTGCCCTTCGCGTCGCTCGGAGACTCTTCGGCTCCCCCGGCGGGCTGGGACAGGCCATCGCCCGGTACAGGGGCTTGAGGGAGCTGGCGGAACGGGCCGACGCGGTGGCCCAAGCCTTCCGGTACCTTCAGGGGGCTTTCGTTCCGGAGGGACTGGGGCAGCTCCTCCTCCAGCGCCAGGCCCTGGAGGCGGTGCTGAACCTGCGAGAGCTTACCGCCGCCTCGTTTTCCTTTTCCGCCTACACCGCGCTGTGGGAGCGGTTCCTGGACACCTACCAGGCTGCCTACCGCCAGCACCACGCGGCCCACGCGGAGGAGGTGGCTGCTCTCCAGGCGCGGCTGCGGGACGCCCTGCCGGAGGCGGAGGCCCTGGAGAAGCTCAACGGCCTGGCGGCGCTGGGCGAAGCGGCGGAGGCCAAAGCGCCCGCCGAGCTTCGGCGCCTGCTGGCAGCCCTGGCGCCCTGCGCCACCGCGCCGGGGGACCTGCCCCTCCAGGAGCATCCCGTCTGCCCTGCCTGTGGCCTTCGGCTTGGTGAGCAGCCGCCCACGGGCGAGGGGGAGGCGGTGCTCCGAAGGGTGGAGAGGGGTCTGAGGGAGCAGAACCACAGGCTCAGCCTGCGGGTGGTCCATCGCATCCTGGAGGGCCAGGCAGATGCCCGGGTCCGACGGTTCCTCCAGATCGTGCAGGCGAGCGACCTCTCCGGCCTGGCGGGGGTGCTGGACGACCAACTGCTGGGCTTCCTCGGGGAGCTGCTGAGGGCCGGGTAGCACCCGGTCGTCGTCTCGGCGCGCTGCTATGGATACCAGGAAGTCATTTCAAAAGGGGTCTCCTGGAGGAGTCCATCCCGACGGGTCGGGATGGCGGGGTTCTAGGGGTGTCCCCTAGATGTATCTTCTTCCCCCTCTCCCTTGCCAAGGGAGAGGGGGATATAGGGGGTGAGGGTTTTGAAATGAGCTCAAGGGAATGGGCTCAAGGTGTCCGGGGTGGCCCGATGCTGGCCGTGCTCGGCCTGGGCAACCCCGGCCGTGCCTACGCCAGGAGCCGCCACAATGTGGGCTTCTGGTGCGTGGAGCAGGTGGCACGGGAGCACCACATCCCTCTGGGAGAGCGGCGGCGCCACGCGGTGCTTGGCCAGGGAAGCATCGCCGGCCTGCCCGTGGTCCTGGCCAAGCCGCGCACGTTCATGAACAGGAGCGGCATCGCTGCGCGGTACCTGGCCCAGCGCTTTGCCCTGAGGCCAGAGCAGCTCCTGGTGGTGCACGACGATATGGACCTGCCGCTTGGGACGCTCAGGCTCCGCCCCAGGGGGAGTTCGGCGGGCCACCATGGCCTAGAGTCCACCATGGCGGAGCTGAGGACGCAGGAGTTCCTGCGGCTGCGCATCGGCGTTGGGCGTCCACCGCCTGGCCAGGACCCCGTGGGGTTTGTGCTTGCCCCCTTTGCTCCTGGGGAAGGCCAGGCTATCCGGGAGACCGTGGCGAGGGCGGCGGAGGCTGTGGCGTGGCTGGCGGAGCACGGCCTGGAATCGGCGATGAACCGGTACAATTGAACGGTGCTCCACCCCGCTGCCGTCAAGCGTGCAGGCGATGGCGGGTTTGCGGTAAACTAACCGCTATGCTTCGAACGTCTTGGCTCGTCCTGGCCCTGGTCGCCTTCCTGGCGGTGGCTCCCGCCTGCCTTGGGCCCAGACCGGCGCCCGAGGCCACGCCGGAAGCTACCGCCACGGCGACTCCTTCCGTGGCCACAGCGGTGGTGCCAGGGACACCCGCCGTCGGGGAGGCGTCGCCCCCTCCGGAGCGAGACCTGTACGCCCTGGCCGAGCGTCTCAGGCTGAAGTCGGGACAGCCCGCCCAGCGGGTGGTCAATGCCGCGCCGGTGAGCTATCAGGAGGGGCGCAAGGACGTCTTCTGGGTGACCAACGTGCGCT
Source organism: Chloroflexota bacterium (assembly GCA_016202425.1). Classification (GTDB taxonomy): domain Bacteria; phylum Chloroflexota; class Dehalococcoidia; order Lucifugimonadales; family JACQOS01; genus JACQOS01. Next base: position 2,530 of record JACQOS010000162.1, on the reverse strand, counting down.
CCCGGCAGGTCCGGCAGGTGACCGCGACGTTGAAGTTGGTGAGCCCCCACGCCTACTGGTACGTGGACGATGCGGTCAACATGCGCGTGGATGCCCTGAGGGCATCTGCCCGCGTGTTCGAGGAGGAGGTCTACCCCAGGGTGACCGCGGCGTTCGGGACGGAGTGGACGCCGGGGGTGGACAACGACATCCATCTCACCATTCTGCACACGGTCCTCCAGGGCCTCGCCGGCTACTACTCGTCCTCGGACGAGTACCCTGCGTCGGTCCATCCGTACAGCAACCAGCGGGAGATGATCTACATTGACTCCGGGGCGGTGCCTCCTGGCACGCGGGAGTACCTCGGCACGCTGGCCCATGAGCTGGCCCATGCCATTCAGTGGAACGCCGACGCTGCCGAGGAGACGTGGGTCAACGAGGGCCTTGCGGAGGTGGCCAAGGAGCTGGCGGGGTATCCCCTCAGCTTCCGGACCTCTTTCCTGGCCATGCCCTACATTTCCCTGACCCTGTGGCCGGGTGCGACGGAGTCCAGTGGCCCCCACTATGGAGGCGCCAGCCTGTTCTTGCTCTACCTGATGGAGCTCTACGGGGGCGCGGAGGGCTTGAGGGTCCTGCAAGGTGAACGGTTGGACGGCATTCGCGGCGTGGAGGCCTATCTGCGCCGAGCGGGGGTCTTGAAGGGGTTCCGGGAGGTGTTCGGGGACTGGATTGTGGCCAACTACCTGGACGATCCCAGGGGCGGCGTGTACAGCTACCCCCAGAGGAACTTGCAGGTCACGGTCTCGAGCGTGGTGAACGGCCCTGGAACGGTGAAGGACGAGGCACAGCAGTACGGGGCCCGCTATTTTGACCTGCAGCTTGTGGCGCCCCAGACGACGGTGACGTTCCAGGGCCAGGCGTGGACCCCCCTGTTCCCGGACCCTACGCCCGATGGAGGTCGCTGCTGGTGGAGCAATCGAGGGGACTCCATTGACTCGACCCTCACGGCCAAGTTCAGCCTGCCGGCCCGGGAGGGCATTGTCCTCAGCTACTCCCTCTGGTACGACGTGGAGGAGGGGTGGGACTACGCGTACGTGGAGGCCTCCACCGATGGCGGCGCGACGTGGGACATCCTGGCAGGGGAGCTCTCTTCGCCCGTGGACCCGGTGGGGAACGCCTTCGGGCCAGGCTATACGGGCGAGAGCCGTGGCTGGCGGCAGGACCAGGTGGACCTGACGCGCTACGCGGGCCGGGAGGTGCTGGTGAGGTTCGAGTACGTGACGGACGACGCCATTCACGGGGCTGGCCTGTGCCTGGACCAGATCGCCATTCCCAGCCTGGGGTTCCTGGATGACGCGGAGGACGGGGACGGTGTCTGGGAGGCGCTGGGCTTCGTGCGCGTAGAGAACCGCGTGCCCCAGACCTACGTTGTCCGCCTCATCGAGATGGGGGAGCGCCCTTCCGTGCGGGCCATCGAGCTGGACAGCGAGCAGAAGGCTACCTTCAGTATCCAGGGCCTGGGCTCGCGGGTCCCCCATGCCGTGCTGGTCGTAGCTCCCACGGCGGAGCGCACCACGCTTCCCGCAACGTTCGAGTTCCAGATCACCGCTGTCCCGGGCGGCTAGAGCCGCCTTCTGCTGGGCATCGCGTGTGGTACACTGGCGCCTACTCAGCAGATCGCAGTCCAGCAGCTACGGAAGTGCCTCCCGGGTTCCGTCCGGGAGACCCGGGACGGCAGCAAGGGGGAGGGGTATGGAGCTCACCACGGAAGAGGTCCGGCACGTTGCCCTCCTGGCCAGGGTAGGGGTGACGGAGGAGGAGCTGGAGCGGTACCGCTCGCAGCTTTCTGTCATCCTGGAGCACTTCCAGGTGCTCCAGGATGTGAGCACGGAGGGCGTGCCGCCTACGGGCCACTCGGTGCCGCTCTCCAGCGTTATGCGCCCGGACGAACCGGCGCCCTCTTTCCCCAAGGACGACGTTCTGACCAATGCCCCGCGCCGAGAGGAGGACTACTTCCGGGTGCGGGCGGTGCTGGAGGAGTAGCCGTCAGGCGCAGGGGCATAGCGATGGCCTACAGCGAGGAACTCGCCAGCAGGATACGCGCCGCCCTGGCCCACCGGGAAGCAGTGACCGAGAAGAGGATGTTCGGAGGGTTGACCTTTCTCGTGGGTGGCAGGATGTCCTGCGGGGTATTGCGGGACGACCTTGTCCTTCGGGTCAGCGGCCAGGACTACGAAGAGGCGCTGGCCCATCCCCACGCCAGGCCGATGGACTTCACCGGGGAGCCCATGAAGGGCTTCCTCTACATCGGCCTGGAGGGATACCAGCGACAGGAAGACCTCCAGCGATGGCTGGCCCAGGCCCTCGCCTACGTTGATGCTGCGCCTCCGAAGAGGACATCCCGCAGGCCCGCGCGAAAGTCACCTGGAGGCATTGCCCCAAGGCCTACCTAGCAGGCTGCTGAAAAGGGGAGTCCGGAGTCCCGAGAGTCGGGACGGAGCCTGCCCTGAGCGAGGTCGAAGGGACGGGGGTCTGGGGGTGTCCCCCAGAT
>JACQOS010000172.1 GCA_016202425.1 Chloroflexota bacterium | reverse complement strand
TGGGGGACACCCCCAGACCCCCGCCATCCCGACCCGTCGGGATGGACTCCCCCGAGGCGTATTTCCGAACCACTTCTAGGATGGAGGGGGCCCCGCCGGGACCGAGTGGTGAGGGCTAGATTGCCCCTTCCTGCTTCAACATCTCCACGTCGTCTGGGGTGTAGCCCAGCTCTCGCAGCACCTCTTCGGTGTGCTCCCCGTGGCGGGGTGGGTAGCGGCGGTAGGTGGCGGGGGTGGCGTGGGGCCGGAAGGGAGGCCCCGGCATGCGAAGGTCGGGGATGTCGGGATGGGGCAGAGAGACGATGGCCTCGCGCGCCCGGATCTGGGGGTCGTTGACCACCTGGGCGACGGTGTTGATGGGGCCGCAGGGGACGTCGGCGCCGGCGATCAGGTCGGTCCACTCCTTCACGGTCTTGTGCCGGAAGAGTTCGTTCAGGAAGCCTATCAGCTCCTCCCGGTGGGCCACGCGGTCGGCGGTGGCACGGTAGCGGGGATCGTCCACCAGATGGTCGAGCTTCACCGCGGCGCAGAAGCGACGCCACAGGTTATCGTTGGCGACGCCCAGGATGAACCAGCCGTCCTTGGCTTGGAATGCCTGGTAGGGGCAGACGGAGGGGTGGCCGGAGCCCATGGGCCCCGGGGCCTTCCCCGTGGCGAGGTAGGAGACGGCGTGATAGCTGCTGGTCGTGACCTGCCCGTCCAGCAGGGATGCCTCCACGTATTGCCCCTGCCCGGTCCGCTCCCGGTGGTACAGGGCAGTGAGCACCGCTCCGTAGGCGGCCATGCCACAGAAGATGTCCACCACCGAGTAGCCTACCCGCACCGGCGGGCGACCGGGCTCTCCGGTGACGCTGATGAGGCCTCCCGCGCCCTGGACCATCAGGTCGTAGCCGGGCCGGTGGGCCATGGGCCCGGTGCGGCCGTACCCGGAGATGGAGAGGTAGACGAGTTGGGGGCTGCGCTGGCGCAGCTCCTCGTACCCCAAACCCAGGCGCTCCGCGGCGCCGGTGCGGAAGCTCTCGATGACCACGTCGGATCGTTCGGCCAGCCTTGCGGCGATGGCGCGGCCTTCCGGGGACTTCAGGTTCAGGGTGATGGAGCGCTTGTTCCGGTTGAAGGGCAGGAAGTTCACACTCTGACCGTTCCAGAAGGGCGGCCAGGAGCGGGTCTCGTCGCCCTGCTCCGGCTCCTCCAACTTGACCACGTCTGCTCCCATGTCGCCCAGGAGCATGGCGCAGAAGGGCCCGGCGAAGGTGCGGCTCAGGTCCAGGACGCGGATACCCTCCAGGGCGCTTGCCATGGCTACCTCCGTGTGCGTCGAGATGCCGGCACCAGTATAGTCCATGGGCGGGCGCCGTGGCCGTCCCCACAGGCATCCGTCGAAGACCCTTTGGGTTGACCAGCGACTGTTCCGGGCTATAATGACGCCGATTGCGCGACGGGAGGGAGGCCATGCCGAACAGCATTACCGTTGGCCAGGTGGAGCTCACTCGGTACGTTCAGTCGACGTTCAAGGTGAAGGCCGGGGCCAAGGTGGTCTGGGTGGACCCGGTGATCGTCAACGCCGAGCAGATCGGCCGGGACAAGGCGGACCTGATCCTGGTGACCCATGAGCACTTTGACCATTTCAGCGTCGACTGCATCAACGAGGCGTCAAGACCAGGCACGGTCCTGGTGTGCAACAACAGCGGCGTCGCTGACAAGATGAAGGGGAGCGTGAAGGCGCAGATCACCGTGGTCAAGGAGTGGGACAGCGTGGACGTGGCGGGAGTGCACCTGAAGGCGGCGCCAGGCTACAACACCTATCATCCCCGCAACCAGAAGACCAACAGCTTCAATGTTGGCTACATCTTCAACCTTGGAGGGCAGTCCATCCTGCACACGGGGGATACCGGGCTCGTGGAGGAGTTCAAGGACCTTGGCCCCGTGGACATCGCCCTGGTGCCCATCGGCGGCACGTACACCATGGATGAGACCGAGGCGGCGAAGGCCATCAAAGAGATGATCAAGCCCCGGGCCATGGCGCTCCCCATGCACTACGGGTACGCCACGGGAGGCGACCCCAACAAGTTCAGGCAGTTGGTGGGCAAAGCCGTCAAGGTCGAGGTGCTGGAGCCGGTACTGAAGGTCCGCTACCAGCGGTAGCGGCGTCCCTCCGGGCCAACGGAGGTCGTGGCTGGTTGAGGGGGAGAAACGAAAGCGGGACACTCTTGTGTCCCGCGACAGGCAACATCTCCTTGTTTAGCACAGGGGGCCAAGCAGGGCAATACCCTGACCTACCTCTACCTCCACAGTTTCCCGCAAGCGCCCGTAGGGCCTGCTGGCGCTTGCCGAGGGAGGAGGTGGGCCCCCGCTAGCTACGTGGGATTCCGTTGGCGGTGGCGTGGTCGCCGGCAAGGAACTTGAACAGGTCAGCCACCAGGAACCGCCGGTCTCCCCGCCGGCCGATGCGGTAGCTGTGGATCAGGCCCACGGCGTTCCACTTCCTCAGCGTATTGGGGTGGACGTGGAGGAGTTTCGCCGCCTCTCCCACTCTGAGCATCCTGGGGAACCTCGCCATAGTGATGTCTGACTGCGTCACGGCCATCTCCTTACTTTCACTATCCTTAACGAACTTCACCCTGCTTCCATCATGGCGAGGCCGGAGGCTATGCAGAATCCCCCAACGGGGGGATTGGGGGGTGAGGATGGGTGAGCCGCCGAGGCAGAAGGGGCTAATCCAGGGGGGGGATGCTGGGTGGGAGGGGGCTCAGGGAGAGCGAGGGGGCTCGGCCCGGGAGGGGAGGCTCACCGTGGCGGAGCCCCAGGTGGTCTTCTCTCCCTTGCCGTTTTCCAACCACACATCGCACTTCACCAGGTAGAGAGCGCCTTGGCGGGACTTCTTCGTGACCACGCCTCTACAGGTGAGGGTGTCGCCGGGGACGTCCATCTTCCGGTACTGGCAACTGAGCCTCTTGAGCCTGCCGCCTGCCCCTATCCAGTCGGTGACGAGCTGGCCCAGGAAGGCGTTCTTCAAGGCCCCGTGGAGGATGACGCCCGGGAGCCCCTGGGCCTGGGCAAAGGCGGTGTCGTAGTGGACCTGGTAGTAGTCCCCGGAGGCGCCAGCGTACCTGACGAGCTGCTGAGTCGTCGGGCGTTTCACCAGGGGCGGCAGCTCCGCCCCTTCGCGGACGTCTTCCCAGTAGGGAGCGTTGTGAGAAGCCATGGTCTCTGTCGTTCCCCTCGAAGAGTCTTCGACCTTTTTGGCCAGCGTCAGGGTCCCTCGGGGCCCAACGCGGGGGTGCCCCAAGGGGCCTCAGTACAGGATGAGGGTGTTGCGCTGGACGGCCACAAGCTGGCCGAACTGGTTCACGTAGCGCAGTTCGTTGGTCAGGAGCAGCATCCTGCCGACGCTCCCCGTGCGCTCCGAGGCGTCCACCAACCGGCCGGTAACGGTGATGCGGTCGCCGGGGCGGACAGGCTCGAAGTACTCCCACTCGCTTCCGCCGTCCAGGCGGCGCCCAAGCTCGGCACGGACGGGCGAGGGGGCAGGCCCCGGTGCCAGGGATCGCAAAAAGGTGGGTGGAGCGGTGATGCCTCCATAGGGGGAGCGTCGGGCTGCCACCTCGTCGGTGTAGAGGGGGTTGGGGTCCTCGATGGCCTCGGCGAAGCGTCTGATGGCGCCTTTTTCCACCTCGTGGGTCCTGGGCTCCGACTCGACGCCGATGGCCTGTCGGATCTCCGGCGTGATGAGGGGAGGCTGGATGCTCATCCCTATCTCCTCATCGCTTGCTTGAAAGGGCCTGGGCCTGCCACCACGCGATGATCACCGCTGGAGCGGGCCGGGTGGAGTGGGAGAGGGGGTCGCCGGCGGCTGCTGCTCCAGCAGGGCGAGGCACTGGGACCTGATCTGGTACCACTGAGGGCGCGGGAGGTCCATGCGCACCAGCTTCCATCCCTGGCGTCGGATGAGGCTCACCGGAGTGAAGCCGCACCGCTGGAAACACCGCTGCGCCCGGGTGTTGGACTCCAGCGTGTGCAGGTAAAGGAGGCGGAGGCTGGTGCTGCCAAACGTGTCGTCTATGAGGGTGAGCAGGGCGTCGTACCCGTACCTGCGGTTCCAGAAGTCCTTCCTGCCGATCATGATGCCCATTTCCGCCTCACCGCGGGCGGTGTTGATGTCGTAGCACATGCAGTTGCCGATGTGCTCCCCGTCCAGCGTCTCGATGGCGAACCGCTCACTCCAGGGGGAGGGGTATCGGAGCTCCTCCTGGTACTGGCGCAGGTACTCCTGGAAGGTCTGCTGAAGCGGATGAGTGGCATCCAGGGTTGCTAGCTCTGGGTCGGTGCGCCAGGCGAAGTCGTTGGCCGCGTCGCTGACCTGCTTGGAGCGCAGGACTACCCTGGTGCCGCGAATGGCCCGCTGCGTCACGCTCATGTTCGGGAGGCCCCGGCGAGGGCGAGGGCTTTGCGGACAATTTCCCTCTCGTTAGGGTAGGTCATCACCTGAAGGGCCTCTTCTGCGGAGAACCATCGCACCTCATCGAACTCGACGTCGTGGGCGGCGAGCGGCGCACCCGTGGGGGACATGAGGTAGAAGTGGACCGTCTTGTGGCACCGGTCACCGTCCGGGCCGCGCACGAACCAGTACTGGATGTTGCCGATGGGCTCTCGCAGGCGGACCTCCACTCCGGTCTCCTCGCGGACCTCCCGCAGCGCCGTCTGCTCCAGGTCCTCCCCAGCATCGGGCGTGCCCTTGGGAAGGGCCCACACGGCTGGCTCTTTTCTGCCGCACAGGACCACCTCCAGTCCTCCTCCCTCCGCGAACCGGAACACCACGCCTCCCGCCGAGACGAGGTGCTGAGCTCTGCTTCGGCGGACCAGCGGAGTCCCCATGGAACTCATCTGAAAACCCTCACCCCCCTAGCAGGGTGTTGAAAAACCCTTTCGACCTCCGATTTCATCGAGAGTCTCGATGCGCAAAGTGCATCGGACATCCCCCTGTCCCCCTTTCCTTCGCCCCGACCTGTCGGGGCTCTGGCCAGGAAGGGGGTAAGAATTATAGGCGTCCTGCCCATTTCCGGGTCATGGCTCGGCGTGAAGGTCAGGCATGACCCGTGAATGGGCGATTGACTGTTGGAAGAGATGGCACCCAGGCCTATCTTGACCGAGGGGAGTCAGCTAGGCTTGGCAACTGCTTGATACACAGTTTTGTAGGCGGAGGCTATCTCTTCGGGTGTCGGTGGTGAGGAGTGTTGCTCAATCCATTCCGCTACCAGGAGAGCTGCCGAGAAGATTCTCGCAACCCCAGAATCAAGCGTAGAAAGACCGGTGTCCATGATTCACCTCCTTTGGCGGCACATGAGGAAAAGAATGCAATCTGGGGGACACCCCCAGACCCCCGCCAAAGGGGCTGCGCCCCTCTGGACTCCTCCTTTTTCACGAACCTGCTAATCCCCCTCCCCCACCGGGAGTTCTCAGACGACTTCGTGGGGTGCCTCAATTGTAGGGAGGGGTACTGTGGACGTCAAGGACGAGGGAACTTGAAGTCCAGGGGCGATTCCTCCATGTCGAGCTGGCCGAGCGCCTCTTCTGCCGCCTGCCGCACCGCTTCGTCCTCGGACTTCAGGCACCGCTGGAGGGCCCGTTTCGCCAGCCGGCCGCCGCAGACGCCGAGGGTGCGAATGACCGCAAGCTGGACCTCGGGGTCCTCGTCGCTCAGGAGGGGGATCAGGCACGGGACGACCTCCTCGTCGCCCAGTTCGGCGCAGGCGCCGGCTGCCTCGTAGCGGAAGGCCGGGTCGGGGTTTTTCAACTCTTTGATGAGGAGAGGGAGCCACCTGGCGTCGCAGGTCCTCCCCATGGCGTAGATGGCGCTGAGCCTGACCTCAACCTCCGGCCCACGGTAGGCCTGGCGGATGAGCTCCTGGACCCGGGGGGTGTTGAAGGCGGCCACGCCCTCCAAGGCACGGCGGCGCACCTCGATGGTCTCCCGAGGGTTCTCCAGGACATGGAGGAGCGCCTCCTTGATGCGTTCTCCGTCCCGAGGCAGGATCTTTCCTTCCTCCGCCAGGGCCCCGAACTTGCCCAGCGAGATGGCCGCCGAAGCCCGGACCGGCTCGGCGGGGTCCTCTTTCAGGAGTTTCATCAGCGGTTCCACCAGGGTGCGGTCGTTGGACTCCCACAGGCCGACCACCGCCTGCTCACGGACTTGGGCGTCGGCGTCGGCGAGGCCGAGGCGGAAAATGGTGTCGAAGTCCAGCTCCACATCGTCCTCCGCGAGGCTGGACATGCGTTGGAGGCACAAGTGTCGGCGTTCGGGAGGCAGGGTGGGCCACCAGCGCTGAAAGGCCGCCATCTCCTCGGAGGTGAGCCCAGAAAGCTGTGCCAGGAGCGCGTGCCGGGGAGGGTCCCGGCTTTCCATGATCTCCTGGAAACACCGCTCCAGGCTCACGGGCCGTCCCTACGGGGTCTGGCTGTGACGGAAAGGCTGCCGCAATAGAGGGCAGGGGTCTTGAACCATCCCCCTATCCAGCGGCTCGCCTTACCGATGCCCAGGAGATTGTTCAGGACCTGGTAGACGTTGCCGGAGATCATAGTGTCCTTGACTCTTCCCAAGACCTTGCCCTTGCTCACCCGGTAGCCCAGGAGGACGTTGGCGTGGAAGTCGCCGGCCAGCACATTGCTCTGGCCAGCGCCCAGGAGCCGCTCCACTACCAGGCCCTCGGCCATGTCCTTCACCATCTCCGGGTAGGACGCGTCGCCTTCCTGGAGCAGGAGGACGCTGGCTGCGGGAGAAGGCGCTGCGCCCGTCCACCGGGAGGCGTTGCCTGTGCTCTTGGTGCCGGCCTGGGCCGCGGTCTGGAGGTCGTAGAGGAAGGTGGAGGCAACGCCGCGGTCCAGCAGCGGCTTGGGAGTCGTGGGCACGCCTTCATCGTCCGATGGATGGCTCCCTGGGATGTAGGGAACGGTGGGGTCGTCTCGGAGCGTGATCCGCTCGTCCACGACCTTCTCCCCCAGGCGTCCGGCCAGGGGCGAGGCCCCCTGCAAGACCGTCTGACCATTGAAGCCACTGAGCAGCGGCATGAGGAGCATGCCAGCTACTCCGTGGGGTGTCAAGACCACGGGGAGAGGGCCTGCCACGGGAGGCACCACGGCCCTGGCGAGGGCCAGTTGCTCTTCCAGGGAGCTCTGGATGGGGGTGGTGTCCACGATGGGCCGGCAGGAGCTCTCCCCTTCGTAGACAAAGAGCATGTCGGTGCCCTGGACCAGCAACCCTTCCATGCCGACCGCGAACACCGTCCTAGTGTAGCTCACCTCAGTGCCCCGGGAGTTGACCAGGGAGACCGTGGCGACGCTCTTGGAGACCCGCCCCTCCCAGAGCACGTCGGGGTTCCCGGTTCGCAACGCCCGGATGACGTCGTTGCCGAGGGATACGAGACCGTCCACTGGGAAGCTTGCCACCTCGGCGTCGTACACAGCGACGTCCGGGTAGGCGCGCTTGCCGGGGAACTGGAGGTGTGCCACTGGGCCAAAAGGGGCGACCTCCAGGGCATGCTCCACCAGGGCGTCCAGGTCCCTGAGGTTCGAGGTGGAGGCAAAGCCGATGCGGTTGCCCTTGATGATGCGCAGGGCTACGCTGGTGGTCTCCCGCGTCTCCAGGGACTTGAGCCTGTTGGCCTCGAAAATGGCGGGCGTCTCCTGGCTGGAGACCTGGAACACCTCTGCTTCCTCAGCTACCCCCAGGGCACGCTCCAGGACCTTCTCCAGGATCACGCGGCCCCTCCCACCAGGCAGTGCTGGATGCGAATGTGCGGGCTACCGTTAGAGACGGGGAGCGGTCCCTGGCCGTTCTTGCCGCACCCGCCTCCCTGGTTCATTGCCAGGTCGTTGGCAACGGCGTCCAGGTTTGCCAGGGTGGTGAACAGGTTGCCCGTGAGCATCACCGGGCGGAGGAGCTCCGCCACCTTTCCGTGACGGACCATGTAGGCCTCGCCCGCGGAGAACGTGAACATCTCCATGCTCGTCATGCCGCCGTACCAGTTGCGGGCGTACACTCCTTCTTCGATGTCGGCGACCAGGTCCTCAAGGGTGGCGGCGCCTGGCTCGATCAGGGTGTTGGTCATGCGAACGATGGGGGGGAAGCCGTAGTTCATGGCCCGGGCGTTGCCTGTAGGAGGCTCCCCCATCTTGGCAGCCGTCTCTCGCGAGTGGAGCCTGCCTACCAGGACACCCTCGCGGATGAGAGAGGTCTTTGTGGCGGGCGTTCCTTCGTTGTCGTAGCTGTAGCTTCCCCGGAGGCCCGGAATAGCGGCACCGTCCACCACGTTGAGATGTCGACCGCCGAACTGCCGCCCCAGGGTCATGATCTCCCGAAGGCGGTCGTTCTGGTAGACGTGGTCGGCCTCGGAGAGGTGCCCGAAGGCCTCGTGGATGAACACGCCCGCCAGCACGGGGTCCAGGACGACGGTGTACTCGCTGCCCTTCACCTGGGGGGCCTTGAGCATGGCGACGGCGCGCTGGGCCATCTCTTGGACGGGGCCACGCAGGTCCTCTACCACCGAGAAGTCACCATTGGACCCCAGGCTCACGCTGGCTTGCTGGACGTCCCCACCGTCGCGGGCGATAGCAGCCAGGCGCAGGGTGACGTGCACCCTCTCCTGCTGAATGTAGGTGCCCTGGGAGGTGGCCACCATGGTCTTCCGGTAGCCGTCGCCGTATCCAAGACGGCACGTCTGGACCCCTGGGACGCTGAGCATGAGCTGGGCATACTGGTCCATGATCTCCTTCTTGCGTGCCAGGGGGACCTGCCGCGGGTCCCGGGGTGCCGTCGCCGGCACAATGTCCACCTTCGGCTCCACATCGGCGAGGCGGACCCGCTCGCCGCCGACATGGCGGGCGTGGCTCACGGCCTCCGCCACCTTCTGGCGTAGATGAGAGAGGTCGTTGAAGCAGGCGAACCCCCAGCCACCCCCCGCCAGAGCGCGGACGCAGCCTCCCAGGCCCGAGCTCCGGACCACGTCCTCCACCTCGCCGCCGCGGTACTGGAGGGACGTGCCCTGTCCCTCCTCCAGGCGTACCTCGACGTACTCGGCGTTGTGTCCGTGGAGAGCCTGGGTGATGATCTCTCGCATCGCGGGGCTGCTGAGCAAAGTCCAATGAGACGAGACGGGATGGAGTATAGCATACTTCCCGAAGGAGCCAAACGGGGCGGTGGCAGGTCCCTGAGCCTTGGCCACGGCTTCGCCCGCGGTTTGGAAAGGACTATACTGGAACTCATCTCAAAACCCTCACCCCCTGGCCCCCTCTCCCGCCTCAGGTCGAAGACTCTTCGAGCGGGAGAGGGGGGAG
>JACQOS010000160.1 GCA_016202425.1 Chloroflexota bacterium | reverse complement strand
TCTGGGGGTGTCCCCCAGATACAATTACTTCCCCCATCCTGGCCAGGAAGGGGGCGAGGGGGATGGTCGAAAGGGTTTTTCACCCCCATAGTAGAGAGGTGGAGTGCGCCGATGGCTAAAGGTTCCAAAGGGAAAGTGGTGCAAGTGATTGGAACGGTGGTGGACATGGAGTTCCCGCCGGAAGAGCTGCCAGCCCTGTTCGGCGGGCTGGAGCTGGAGCTGAACGGGCAGCGCCTGGTGCTGGAGGTGGAGCAGCACATCGGCAACAACTGGGTCCGCTGCCTGGCCCTGGGGCCGACCGATGGCCTGGCCCGGGGGACCCCGGCCACGGACACGGGGCGGGCCATCGCGGTGCCCGTCGGGCGGGAGACGCTGGGCCGCCTGTTCAACGTCTCCGGCGAGCCCCTGGACGGCCTGGGAGCGGTGGCGGCGGAGGAGCACTGGCCCATCCACCGGAAGCCGCCTCCCTTCGAGGAGCAGGAGCCTCGGACGGAGATGCTGGAGACGGGGGTGAAGGTCATTGACCTCGTCTGCCCCTTCACCCGGGGCGGCAAGATCGGTGCCTACGGCGGCGCCGGCGTGGGCAAGACCGTCATCATCATGGAGCTCATCCGCAGCATCGCCGCGGTCCACAAGGGCTTCTCCGTCTTTGCGGGTGTCGGCGAGCGCTCCCGCGAGGGGAACGACCTCTGGCACGAGATGAAGGCCTCCGGCGTGCTCAAGAACACGGTCATGGTCTTCGGCCAGATGAACGAGCCACCGGGCGTGAGGCTGCGCATCGGGCTCACCGGCCTGACCATGGCGGAGTACTTTCGGGACCGAGAGGGCCAGGACGTCCTGCTCTTCATCGATAACATCTACCGGTACATCCTGGCGGGCATGGAGGTCTCTGCTCTCCTGGGACGCATGCCCTCCGCCGTGGGCTACCAGCCCACGCTGGCGACGGAGATGGGGGCTCTCCAGGAGCGCATCACCACCACCAAGAAGGGCTCCATCACCTCCTTCCAGGCCATCTACGTGCCGGCCGACGACTACACCGACCCCGGCATCGTCACCACCTTCGGCCACCTGGATGCGGTCATTGCCCTGGAACGGTCCATCGCCGAGCAGGGGCTGTATCCCGCCGTGGACCCGCTGGCCTCCACCTCGCGCATCCTGGACCCTCGCGTCGTAGGGGAGGAGCACTACGATGTGGCCCGGGGGGTGCAGAGGGTGCTCCAGCGGTACAAGGACCTCCAGGACGTCATCGCTATCCTGGGGATGGAGGAGCTCTCCGAAGAGGACAAGCTCACGGTGGCCCGGGCCCGCAAGATGCAGCGGTTCTTCTCACAACCGTTCCACGTGGCCGAGGTCTTCACCGGCAGGCCTGGGCGATACGTCCCCGTGCGGGAGACGATCCGGGGCTTCCGGGAGATCCTGGAGGGCAAGCACGACGAGCTGCCCGAGCAGGCCTTTTACATGATGGGTGCCATCGAGGAGGCGGTGGAAGCGGGCCAGAAGATGCTGGCCCAGGCGAGGTGAGAAGTGCCCACCATGCAGCTCGACGTCGTGACGGCGGAGCGGGTGGTGTACTCCGAACAGGTGAACGTCGTGGTGGCCCCGGGTATCGAGGGGGAGCTGGGCATCCTGCCTCACCACGCGCCCTTGCTCACTATCCTCCAGCCCGGGGAGCTGCGCATCGTTAAGGAGGGGCAGCCCGATACCTACCTGGCGGTGAGCGGAGGCTTCCTGGAGGTCATGGCCAACCGCGTTATCGTGCTGGCCGACACCGCCGAGCACGCCGGGGAGATCGACGAGGCCAGGGCCCAGGCGGCCATCCAGCGGGCCCAGGAGCAGGTGCAGCACCGCGCCGCGGATGTGGACCTGGAGCGGGCCCTGGCAGCCCTGCGGCGTGCTCAGACGCGCCTCAAGGTCGCTCGGAGGCGCAGGGAGCACCCTTCCCCTCCGGCCTAGGGTCGAGCGTCCTCTCTCAGGTAGTACGTCATGGACTGGAGCGCCAGGACCGGGTCGATGGTGCGAAGCTTGACGTGCGGCGGGACATGGGCGGCCACGGAGGCGTAGTTGACGATGGCCCGCACGTTGCATGCGGCTAGCTGGTCTATCACTTGCTGGGCCTGGGACGCGGGGACAGCCACAATGGCCATGCGGATGCCTTCAGTGCCCAGCACCTCCTCCAGGCGGTGCATGGGCTGGACCATGATGCCCCCCACCACCTGACCCACCTGGCGGGGGTCCACATCGAACGCCGCCGCGATCTTGAAGCCCTCGGGACGAAAGCCGGGGTACCCCAGCAGGGCCCGGCCCAGGCGCCCCACTCCAACGAGGGCGACGCTCCACTCCTGGGTGAGGCCCAGGACCTGGCGCAGCTCCCCCAGCAGGTGCCCCACGTCGTAGCCGCGCCCCTGCTTGCCGAAGCGGCCAAAGGAGCTCAGGTCTTTCCGGATCTGGGCGGGCGTGATCTGGAGCTGGCGTCCCAGCTCTTCGGAGCTGACCAGTTGGGTACCCTGCTCGGCAAGCTGGGAGAGGGCCCGGAGGTACAAAGGCAGACGGACGACCACCACCTCGGGGGCCTCAAGCGTCTTCCCTCTACGCCCCTTCTGGTAGCCCTCCATGGCGCCACCCGTCCTTGCGAGGTGTACGGCACCATTGTACCAGCCTTCACAAAGTCCGGTCAACGGAGCCGGGAACCGCAACGGCACCTGCCCGGCGAGACACGTCCCGCGCTTTCAGGGGCGCTCGTGCCGCCTGTCCCCTCGAGCCCCTTTCGCTGGCAGACCGGTTCGAGGAGGCCCGTGATTGCTGGGCCGAAGCCTTCCATGACATAATCGGGCCATGCTGACTCGGGCAAGCCCCTCCCTCAAGGCCCTGGTGGTGCGGTCTGCCCGCGGCCTGGGGTTCCATCTGGTCCGAGTCACCACCGCGGAGCCGATGCCCGAGCATGAGCGCATCGCCAGGGAGCGGGTCCGCCAGGGGTGCATGGAGGGGATGCCCTGGTTCACCGAAGGCCGGGCGGAGCTCGGTAGCAATCCCCAGGCCCTTCTCCCTGGGGCGCGGTCCATCATCGTCGTGGGCGTCGACTACCTGCCGCACGAGGAGGGCCCGGCCTCCGCGCCCGGCAGCGCCGTTGGGCGGGTGGCGCGCTACGCCCCCTGGAGCGACTACCACGGCGCCATGAAGGAGCGGCTTCGCGCTCTCGTTCGCGCTGTGGAGCGGCATCTGGGCCGGCCCGTGCGCTCTCGTGTCTTCGTGGACGACTCCCCCTTGCTGGAGCGCGCCGTGGCCGAGCGGGCGGGCCTGGGCTGGTTTGGCAAGAATACCAACATCCTCACGCCCACCCACGGCTCTTGGGTCTTCCTTGGAGCCGTCATCACCGACCTGGAGCTGGAGCCGGACGGGCCCCTGAAGAAGAGCTGCGGCAGTTGCATCCGCTGCATCCCTGCGTGCCCGACTGGGGCCATTGTCGCTCCGTATGTCATCGACGCCACCCGCTGCATCTCCTACCTGACCATCGAGTGCCGTGGCCCCATCCCCAGGCACCTGCGACCTCTGGTGGGCGACTGGCTGTTCGGCTGCGACATCTGCCAGGAGGTGTGTCCCGTGAACCGCGACCTCCCATCTCCGGCGCCAACAGGCGTCAGCAGCCCCCTGCGTCGCACCGGCTTCTCGGCGCTGGAGCTTGTCCCCCTCCTTTCGATGACCGAGGAGGAGTTCCGCAAACGGTTCCGCGACTCTCCTGTGCGCCGCGCCAAGCGGGTGGGCCTCCAGCGCAACGCCTGCGTGGTCTTGGGGAACCTGGGCGACCGCACGGCGCTGCCGGCCCTTGGCCGCGTGCTCCGGGAAGGCGAGCCGCTGGTGCGGGGCCACGCCGCTTGGGCCCTGGGCCGCCTGGGCGGTGCTCAAGCGGCCCGGCTGCTTCAGGCGGCGTTGGCTCAAGAGAGCGATCCTTGGGTCCGGGAAGAGATTTGCGTGGCCGTGGAGGGGATGGCTGCCGAGGCGGTTGACTGCCAGGGCGAACGGGCCTATCCTGGAACCGGGGTGGCGGCGAAACACGCCTGCCTCTGAAGTTGAAATGGGGAGAAACGTAATGGCGTTGCTGGCATCCTTGCTGGTTGTTGTGGCTCTGGTTATCGTATCTTCTTCCGAGGGTCGTCTTCCAGCCCTGGCCACGCCCGTCCAGGCTCAGGCCGGGCCAGTTTATGGTGGCGTATTGAGG
Organism: Chloroflexota bacterium; assembly: GCA_016202425.1. Classification (GTDB taxonomy): domain Bacteria; phylum Chloroflexota; class Dehalococcoidia; order Lucifugimonadales; family JACQOS01; genus JACQOS01. The sequence goes on along the minus strand of JACQOS010000160.1, from coordinate 3,553 downwards.
ATTGCTATCAGCTCTGACCCGCCATCTTGCGATCTGATGACAAGCGCAGGTGGGGCCACTAACTCGGCGTTTGGCTGCGCGCCCATGCTCAACCAGCTCGTCAAATACAAACCTACCGCCCCTAAGGATTTTTTCCCAGACCTGGCGGAGTCCTGGGAACTCAGCGCCGATGGCACCATATGGACATTCCGCCTCCGGAAGTCAGCTCCCGGGGTCTCCGCTATCAAGCTGCACAACGGCGCCACGCTCACGGCGGTAGACGCCTTGTTCAGCCTGGACCGCATCCTGGTCCCGCCCCCAGGCATCACGGTTGGCCCTTCATCTAAGATTTTGCAGTCGTACATTCAGTCCATTGAAGTTCTGGACCTCGTCACCCTGCGGGTGACCACCAAGTTCTCGGCGCCATCCTTCCTGGCCAACGTAGCATCGGTGCACGCGGCGGTTTACCCCAAGGCTCTTGCCGAGGCCCTTTCGCCGCCGTCCATGGTGAGCCCGTGCCAGGTAGTGGCCAGCGGCCCGTTCAAGTGCAAGGAGTTCATGCCCGGGCAGTTTGTGAGGGTGGAGAGGTTCTCTAACTACTTCGTTCCCGGACGCCCCTACCTGGACGGCGTGGATGCCTACGTAGTTCCGGACGCGGCGACCCGGCTGGCGGCCTTCAAGACCGGACAGATTCACACTATTCCTACCGGCATCACTGCCTCGCAAGCTGTTGACCTTCAGGCCTCCATGGCCACTCTCGCCACCGTCCAGCAGCTCACCCGAAACCTTGCCCTTGCGCTGATACTGAACACGACTATGACTCACCCCGAGTTCGGCCCCATTTTGTTTGGTCAGAACGGCAACCGCCGGGCGGTGAACCTGGTGCTGGACAGGGACGCCCTGGCCTCTCAGCTTGGCCTGACCAAAGGCGACCTGGTGATGCCCGGCGGCCAGTGGACGCTGTCCACCTCTGAGCTCCTGGCCAGAGAGGGGTACGGGAACAAAGCCGCCGAGGTCGCCCTGGCGGACCAGCTGTTGGCTGATGCAGGGTATCCCAACGGGTTCGCTACAACCATCACCGCCAGCCCTTCGACTCTTCCCAGCGGCGTCTCTCATGTGGCAGCCGCGGAACTTGTAGCGAGCCAACTCCTTCCTCAGCCCATCAACATCAACGCCAGCATCAACGTGTTTGACTCCGCAACCTACTACCAGAAGCTGAGAGACAAGGACTACCAGATGGCCATAACGACAGTAGGAGAGCCGCTGGACGACGTGGACCTCATGTTTACTAAGGAATACCTTTGCAGCGCGCCAGTGAACTTCACGGGCCTCTGTGACAGCCAGATGGACACCCTCTTTTCACAGCAGCAGCAGGAGCTTAACTCAGCGGCCCGCCTGACGAAAGCCCGGCAGCTAACAAGCCATACCATGGACCAGAACGCGTTCTTGATAGTAGGTTGGGAAAAGGGCTACGTGCCCGTGCGCAATACCGTAGCGGACTTCCAGGCCCATCCCACGCTCGTGCAGAACGCCCGCTGGGAGGACGTGTGGTTCAACCTGGCAGCACCTGCTCCCATACCGATACCGACGCCCATACCGTCGCTGGGCCTTCGGGGGCTGGTGGCGCTCGCAGTGTTGCTCGGGCTGGCGGTCGTGTGGGCATCGAGAATGCGGCGAGCAGCACGTAACTAAACCCAGCCGGTGCAGCGCCTTGGACTCCAGTGGCTGGGGAAGACTATGCCGCTACCTTCTCCCGCTCGATCGCTCTGACCTTTTCTAAGCTGGAGTGGTGCATGGGGACGACTCTCAGAACTTGGGAGCGCGTGCCTCGGGCCGCGACTCTGGTTGCGAGAGCGCCCGCCTTCGTGCTGGCCTGCCCAGGGCTACCAGAAACATGGCGCTCTTCCCCTGGGCGTGGGGCGAGAAGAAGGCCGTCACCTCGTCATCGTAGAAGGTCAAGCCTGTGGCGCCCAGCCCCAGGGCGTACGCCGCCAGGTAGAGCTTTCCCCCAAGGATGCCGCCCTCGAGTTGGGCTGCCCGATAGCCCCTGTTGCCGAACCTCTGGAGGAGCGGATTCAGGTCCGTGAGGAGGAACACGTCAGCGCTGGCGTCGGCGGCCAGCGGCTGCTCCAGGGCGATGTACCCGGCCTCGCGGCGAAAGTCTCCCGCTCTCAGCAGCTCCAGCGCGCCCTGGTCCCGGTGGAACACGTAGGCACCGCTGGGCAGGCCATCCACGGCGTTGACCACCAGGTAGAGGTGGTTCAGCAGGGCGCCCGTGGGCTCCAGGAAATCAGCGGGGATGCCCTGGGTGGCCCGGTGCAGCACCGTCGAGAGCTGGCGGAACGAGATGGGCTCGCGGGCGAACCTCCGGCTGGAGCCGCGGCGCAGGATAGCCTGCTCAATGGTAGCTGAAGGCGCCTCATCGTCCCCCAGGGGCTCCAGGAGGAAAAGGCGGCCAGAAGGGTCCGGAAGGGGTACGGTGGGAGGTGGTGCCCGCCAGGCGGTTGCTTCCTCAGCGTCCGTAAGCGCGGAGGCGGCGTGCATGGCACGGATGGCGGGGTAGTCCACCTCCGTCTTGGAGATGGGCGCCGTCTCCAGCCGGAGGGGCGGAAGCTCTGGCGGGGTGGCGGGAGAGGGGGCGGGGCCGGAGCCGAGGGGCACAACGCAGACGGCCGCCTCCCGTTGCCCGTCCACGCCCAGCAGCCGGTTGACGACGCTGTCCACGAACCCCACCGCCACCTGGGCGGGGAGCCCATAAGCGGTGGCCATGGCCAGCAGGTTGGCCAGGATGGTGCCGGTGTCCCAGTACGTGTGCCGGTAGGCCCTGGCCTGGTACTTCCAGGAGTTCCGCCAGAAGGTGTCCGTGGCCAGGAGCATCGCGGGGGCCCGCGCCGCCGCGGGTTGGCCGCCCGACGCCTCCACCAGGATGCTCCTGTAGTCGCCGGTGCGCAACCTCCTGAGGGAGGCATCGGGGACCGAGAAGTGATAGACGCCCGCCTCCATGTCCGGGAGGTCCCCGCACACCACGTATAGCTCGATGTGGTACAGGGCGCCGGTGCACGCCGCTGCCCGAAAGTACATCTCGCCGCTGGGATACGTGACCTTCTTCGTGATCCCTGCCGAGAGATGGAGGATGGAGGCTAAGGTCGGGAGGTCCGGGCTTTTCGCCGTGCTGCCGTGCTCCTGCCACGAGGAGACCGCCGCCAGAGCGGGGACCCCGGACGGGGGAGGGGGCGTGGGCAACGGCATGGGAGGTAGCGTGGTGTAGACCTTGTAGGGGCGAGGCTGGATGTCCCAGGGCAGCACATGGGGCATGGCCCGGACGCTGGCGTAGGAGTGCTTGGTGCCGTTGTGGTACTCCCAGGCTGTCTGGAGGTCTCGGTTGCCCATGGCGTCCCATCACTCTAGCTGCCTCCGGGGGCAGTGGCAAGCAACTCGTCGGAAAACTCCGCGTGGGGGAGTCCAGAGGGGCGAAGCCCTGGAGCCTGCCCTTGAACGAAGTGAAGGGACGGGGGTCTGGGGGTGTCCCCCAGAAACAACTTCTTCCCCCTTCCTGACCAGAGCCTGTCCTTGA
>JACQOS010000158.1 GCA_016202425.1 Chloroflexota bacterium | reverse complement strand
GGTCTGAGGTGTCGCGCCAGATGTCTCCGAAGGGGCGCTCACGCACGTTGCCCAGGGTGTGGTGGCGCCAGAACTGGTCGGGGTGGACCGTGCCCTGCTCGTCCACGCACCCGATGGCGATGCCTGAGTTGTTTCCGCCATTCCACAGCATGAGGTTGTACACCTCCTCCGCTCGCCGTGGGACTTCCTTGCGGAGGTTCAGGTAGAGATAAGGAGCGTCGGCGTGGTTGTCCACGGTGAGGACCTCCTTTCCCAGGCCCTTGTCGTACAGGTCTCGGGTCTTCTGGAAGATGAGGTCCACCAGGCCGCGGGTCTCCTGGGGTTCCAGGGCGATGCGGGCGCGGTGTCTCCCCCGGCCCACGTAGACCAGGTGGTAGAAGCAGAGGCGGTCTATGTCCTGCTCCTCCACCAACTGGAACATGTCGGCTACCTGGTGGGCGTTGTGCCGGGTCATGGTGAAGCGGAGGCCCACCTTGACGCCGGCCTCCTGGCAGTGGCGGATGCCAGCCAGGCTCTGCTCGAAGGTGCCCTTCACACCGCGAAACCGGTCGTGGACCTCTCCTACGCCGTCCAGGCTGATGCCAACGTAGGAGACGCCAGCTTGCTTGATGGCCTGGGCCACCTCCTGAGTAATCATGCTGCCGTTGCTGGAGAGGACGACCCGAAGGCCCTTGTTTGCGGCGTAGGTTGCAAGCTCCAGGATGCCGGGCCGGTAGAGGGGCTCGCCGCCAGAGAGGAGGAGGACGGGGACGCCAAAGGAGGCCAACTGGTCAATGAGGGCGAGGCCCTCCTGGTGGGAGAGCTCGTTGGGGTAGGGCTGGTCCTTGGACTCGGTGTAGCAGTGGATGCAGTGAAGGTTGCACCTGCGGGTGGTGTTCCACACCACCACCGGCTTTTTATCCTCGCTGAAGCGCAAATGCTCACGGGGCATGGTGGCGGTGTTTCTGCCGTGGCGCAGCACCTCGCCGGTGGTGAGGTTGCCGCAGAGCAGTCGGGCGACGTCGAGCATGGTTAACCTCGCTTCCGTTTGACCTTGCTAGATAGAGGACCGAGCGCCTGAGCCGCTGTGACCGTGAAGGCCAACTGCCGGTTGAGCAGGGGACAGGTACACAGCAACTCATGAAGCTCCCCCAGAGGGTCGCGCAGCAGGGAGCTTAGCGCAGTAATGGCTAGTCCTCAGATCGCTGGCCCATTCTCTTGACTTCTAAGGCAGTTGCTTTCTTCAGCCTCGCTCCTCAGCATATCCTACCATGACGGTGCTCACCACCACCGCGGTCACTCCCCGCTTGCCCGTTATCTCTTCTACGAGTGTAGGATGATAGACGCGGATAGTGTCGCAGGGGCGGCTCTGGGCCGTCACCTCCAGCACTACCTCGGAGCCCAAGCCTACACGATCGCCCTTCCGAAGTTGGCTGAGAGCGCCCAGGCCCTCCACCAGGATATTCTCTCCCAGGTCCCCAGGCTTGAGCTGAATGCAACTTTACCCAAGGTTTTTTCAGCACCCTCTTAGAGCATGTTTTCAAAGTCCTCACCACGATGTCATTCTGAGTCCTTCCCTGAGGAAGGACGAAGAATCTAAGGCGTCAAACCATGCAGAGCTCACGTCAACCCAATCGGGGTTCACTGATGCTACGAGCGCAGTTTTCTTGCTCCGGCTCCATCCCTTGCTCTCCTTGTTCACGAGCTATGGCAGCCTGTACATCGCTGGTGGTCTCGTAATACACCAACCACGTCCCGATGCTATCGGAACTCCTCTGAATGACATCTCACATACGCTCTAGGACTTTGCAAGCACCCTCTTAGGAAAGAGCCAGCGCCACGTTGGTCCAGGTGGCCCATAGGGCCCGTACGCAGTACGGAAGGAGCGTGAGGACAAAGGCCGCGCGGGCAAAGCCCGGGAAGCCCGCCTTCCGATAGGCGAAGCGTGCCCCTCCAGCGAGGCCAGCCAGGAACAACAGCTCGGCCACGTCCATCAGGGCCAGGGCTCCAAATCCGCCCTTCCCCAGGGCCCAGCTCGCCAAGGGTCCGCTTTCGTACGCCAGGGGGTTCCCGCCCGGGCCCAGCGCCAGGTAGGTGCTCGAATAGTCGAGCAGGGCTACCGGGAACACGACAATGAGCAGCAGCCATCGCTCTGGCCACGGCCACAAGTAGCGAGATACCGCGAGCGCGTATCGTTCCAGGGGGCGCTCCCGGTCAACGCTTTTCTTGATCCTCTCCCTGGCCCGGACGAAGAGAGCCTGCACTCCGGTTACTCCCGCCCCTTTTCTGGGGGCGTCATCTGTCTCGCTGGCCGGGACACCGCCCGTGACCGGACAGGATAGCACGGAAGGCCAGGCGCTGTCCCAGGCCCGAAAAGGACCTCGCGAGGTCGCTGGGGCTCGCCTGTGGCTGGCCGTGTTGCCGTCGGGACTCTCTGCCGGTATAGTGGCTCGAAGTCCCACTGCCGGGGAGAGGCTGGCTTTGCCGCTGCGCCGAGACCTGCGTCTCTGGAGGTTCGCCAGGTACTGGCCCCTTTCCCTCCTGGCCCTCGCGGTGGTTGTCTCGACCCTCGCGCCATGGACCGTCCGCTTCCCCGGGGACCTCGCCCTGGCCCGGGCGCTCCAGTCCCTCCACGCCCCCTGGCTGGATACCCTCATGCGCGGGGCCACGCGTCTGGCCGACGCGCCCGTTGCCATCCCTAGCCTGCTGCTGGCGGCGGCGGCCGTCAGCTTCCTGCGCCACTGGAAGGACGGGGCCATCTTCCTCCTCACCCTCCCGCTGGAGGGCCTGCTCCGGGTACTCAAGCTGCTGGTGGACCGGCCCAGGCCAGACGCGGACCTGGTGCGCGTGGTGGAGGCAGGCTCCTCCGGAGGCGGCTTTCCCAGCGGTCACGCCTTCCATGCCGTGCTGTTCCTGGGGCTGATGTGGGCGGTGGGTGTCCCCGACATCCCGTGGCGCTGGCTGCGCGCGCTGGCCAGGGTGTGCCTCCTCTCCCTCATCGCCCTCATTGGTGCCTCTCGCGTGTACCTGGGTCTTCACTGGCCCAGCGATGTGGTGGCCGGCGTCCTGTGGGGCGTGCCCGCCGTGGCGGTTCTGGCCGCCCTGGCGAAGCGCTGGCGAAGGCGCGAGCCATCTGTCGCCAACTCCTCCTCCCCGTGACGGCGCCCCGGGAGAGGACGGTGGCGCAGCACAGCGGCGTTTTGCCGTCAAGACACCTGTGGTACACTACCTTACGAGCGTCCAGGGAGACGCTACCGAAGTCGAGTAGACTCTTCGAGGCGAGGCATCTGCTTGACCACCACGAGCGCCGTCGAGGCATCCCAGGAGGTGCTGGAGTTGCCCCTTCTTCCCAGGAGGGACAGCCTGGCGTTTCCCCGGGTCTTTGCCCAGTTCGCCATCCTGCGGCCCGCGTTCCAGCGGGCCGTGGAGGAGGCCCTTTCCCGGGACCACAAGATCGTGGTGGTGGGGCGAGGCAACGTCCAAGAGCGGGACTTTCAGCCGCAAGACCTCTACCGCGTGGGCACTCTGACGACGGTGATCCGGCTGCTCCGCATGCCCGATGGCAGCGCCACGGTGTGGCTCCAGGGGGAGCATCGGGTCAGGGTCTTGGAGGTGACCCAGACGGAGCCCATCTACAGGGTCAAGGCCCAGGTCCTGGAAGAGCCGGCCGTGGCGGAAGGCCAGCACCAGGCACTCATGAGGGCCTCCCTGGCCCTCTTCGAAAAGCTCGTCCGCCTCTCGGCGAGGCTTTCGGGCGAGGCCTACGTTGCGGCCATGAACGCCGAGGGCCCTGGCTGGCTGGCCGACTTCGTCTGCTCCTCCATGGATATGGAGATGGAAAAACGGCAGCGGGTCCTGGAGACCCTGGACCCTGTCCAGAGGCTGGAGACCGTCAACGTCTATCTGGCCCAGGAGGTCGATGTCCTGGAGATCCAGCACAAGATCAGCACGGAGATCCAGGAGACCATGGACAAGTCTCACCGGGAGCACTATCTCCGGGAGCAGGTCCGGGCCATCCAGAAGGAGCTGGGCGAGCTGGACCCCCATCTCCAGGAGATGGAGACCCTGCGCAAGAGGGTCGAAGAGTCGGGCATGCCTGAGATGGCGGCCAAGAAGGCCAAAGACGAGCTCGAGCGCCTCTCCCAGATCCCTCCGGCGTCGCCGGAGAGCACGGTGCTGCGGGGCTACCTGGACTGGCTCCTGACACTTCCCTGGAAGGCGGCCACTGAGGATACGCTGGACATCGCCCGGGCCCGCCAGGTGCTGGACGAGCACCACTACGGCCTGGCCAAGGTGAAAGAGCGGATCCTGGAGTACCTGGCCGTGCGGAAGCTTTCCCAAGGCAAGCTGAGGAGCCCCATTCTCTGTTTCGTGGGTGCTCCCGGCGTAGGCAAGACCAGTCTGGGCAAGTCCATCGCCGCCGCCCTGGGGCGCCGGTTCGTGCGCGTCAGCCTCGGAGGCATTCGGGACGAGGCGGAGATCCGCGGCCACCGCAGGACGTACATCGGCGCCCTGCCGGGGCGCATCCTCCAGACCATGCGCCACGCTGGCACCATCAACCCCGTGTTCATGCTGGACGAGATCGACAAGGTGGGTGTGGACTTCCGGGGTGACCCCTCCTCTGCCCTCCTGGAGGTGCTGGACCCGGAGCAGAACCACTCCTTCAGCGACCACTACCTAGAAGTCCCCTACGACCTCTCCAAGGTCATGTTCATCACCACGGCCAACGTGCTGGACCCCGTGCTGCCAGCCCTCCACGATCGCATGGAGGTGATCGAGCTCCCGGGCTACACCGAGGAGGAGAAACTGGAGATCGCCCGGCGATTCCTCGTCCCCAAGCAGCTCCAGGAGCATGGCCTCGCAGACGGCCAACTCTCCTTTTCTCCCAAGGCCATTCGGCGTATTATTCGGGAGCACACTCGGGAGGCAGGCGTCCGCAACCTTGAAAGGGAACTGGGCGCCGTGTGCCGGAAGGTGGCCAAGCGTGTGGCGGAGGGGAAGACGGAGCCTGCGTGGCTCCTCCCTCAGTCCGTGCCCCGGTACCTGGGGCCGTCCCGGTTCACCTGGGGCGCGGCGCAGCAGAGGGACGAGGTGGGCGTCGCCACCGGCGTGGCCTACACTCCGGCCGGAGGGGACGTGCTCACAGTGGAAGTGGCGTTGATGCCAGGCAAAGGCAACCTGACGCTCACGGGCCACCTGGGGGACGTGATGAAGGAGTCGGCCCAGGCCGCCCTGAGCTACGCCCGCTCTCTGGAGCTCAGGAAGTACAGCGATCGCGTTCCCCTGGACGGCGATTTCTTCGGCACTCACGATGTGCATATCCACATCCCCGCCGGCGCTACGCCCAAGGACGGCCCTTCGGCAGGCGTGACCATGACCACCGCCCTCATCTCTGCCCTCACCGGCCGCTCTGTGCGCCGGGACGTGGCCATGACGGGAGAGATCACGCTCCGAGGCAGGGTGCTGTCCGTTGGAGGCATCAAGGAGAAGGTGCTGGCGGCCCACCGCGCTGGGGTCCGGACCTTTGTGCTTCCCGTGGAAAACCGGAAAGACATCGGCGAAATCCCTCCGAAGGTGCGGCGCGACCTCCAGTTCGTCTACGTGGAGCGGTTGGAGCAAGTCTTGGACGTCGCGCTGCGAGAGGCAGCCACCGTCCCAGGGGGTGCGGCATGAACTGGGTCGACATCGTGATCCTGGTGGTGGTGCTGGGGGTCGCCTTCATGGGCTTCCGGATGGGCATCATCCGAGCGGTGGTGACCCTGGCTGGCCTCGGGCTGGGCGTCTACCTGGGCGGCCAGTTCCACGACGAGGCGAGCGAGATCCTGAAGCCGTTCATCGACAGCGAGAACCTGGCGAGCTTTGCCGGGTTCGCGGTGATCTTCATCGGGACTCTCGTGGCTGCCACGGTGGTGGGACACATCTTGCGTGGTATCCTGAACCTGTTGTTCCTGGGCTGGCTGGACAAGCTGGTGGGCGCGGCAGCGGGAGCAGCCATCGGCTTCACGGGCGTGGCGGCGCTGGTCGCGACCATGCAGTCGTTGGCCGTCTTCGGCCTGGACAAACCCCTTGCCCAGTCGAAGCTCGGCCCCCTCCTGACGGAGAGGTACGGGCTGGTCCGGGGTCTCTTGCCTGAGAACCTGACCAAGATCACGGAGCTTGTCCCCAAGGAGCTGCCCAAAGGTATTATTCCGGGAGGCCTGCTTCCTGGGTCTGGCCAGACACCCACTCCGGGGGGCAAATGAGAGATGGTGGTGTCGGCGCTCCCGTTCTGGTCCTGAACCAGAACTACGCGCCGCTGAACGTGTGCAACGTCCGGCGGGCCATCGTGCTCGTGGGCCGGGGCAAGGCCGAACTCCTGGTCAACGGCCGGGGCGAGGTGCGCACGCCAAGAACGAGCCTGCTGGCGCCATCGGTGATCCGGCTCATGTACCTGGTCCGGCGGCCCGTCGTGCAGCGGCGCCTCGCTCGCCGGGATGTCTTCGCTCGGGACCGCTATACCTGCCAGTACTGTGGGAGAGCGACCCGGGAGCTGACCCTGGACCACGTGATCCCCCGGCATCGCGGCGGAGCCCACTCCTGGGAGAACATCGTCGCCGCGTGCATCCCGTGCAACCACCGCAAGGCCGGCAGGACCCCCAAAGAGGCGGGCATGCGCCTGCTCCGCGGGCCCCGGGCCCCCCGGCCCAACCCTTACTACCTCTTCCATGCCCGCTCTCTGGAGGAAGACTGGCTCCCCTTCATGCCGTGGGCCGCCCCCTAGCAGGTTGGTGAAAAAGAAGGAGGAGTCCAGAGGGGCGCAGCCCCGGAGCCTGCCCTGAGCGAAGTCGAAGGGGCGGGGGTATGGGGGTATCCACCAGATTTCGCTTTCACCCCCCTTCCTGGACAGGAAGGGGGACAGGGGGATGGTTGCATCGCATTTTTGAGGCAAGGCCCCTAGAAGGGAGTTCAAGGTTACCCTTCAGGAATTATCATCGGAGGGACCCCCTCTCTCGGCGTCGCTCTGAGGTTCGTGCAATTCCTTTTCCAGAGATGGCAGACG
>JACQOS010000180.1 GCA_016202425.1 Chloroflexota bacterium | reverse complement strand
GTGTCGTTCCAGGCACACGAAGTCGACATGCCCCCATCCTAACCTTCCCCCACTCGTGGGGGAAGGGATTTCTCTCCCCCGTTGCACGGGGGAGAGTCAGAGAGGGGGTGAAGCCAACAATCGAAAGACCCTGACGGGGCCCTGGCCTGCTCCCGGCGAGGCCGCGTTCACGGGCCACTCTCCGCCCCGCCTGGGGCGGGGCCAGCTTCAGGGCGTCTCGTACCCCTGCGGCCGCTGCCTCCGTGCCGGAAGAGAGGCGCCAGGAGAGGAGGCGCCACCAGGGTGGTCACGGCCGTCATCAGGATGGCCACGCCGAAGATGTCCGCGTCCACGATCCCGCGGGTGAGACCGATACCGGCGATGATGAGCGCCACCTCCCCCCGGGGGAGCATCCCCACGCCCACCCGCAGGACGCCTCGCACGTTGAACCCGGAGGCCGCCGCCGGAAGGCCAGCGCCCACCACCTTGCTAACAGTCGCGAGGAGCGTGATGACCAGCCCGAAGGCCAGCGCGCCGCCCATGGCCGGGAGGTCCACCATCATCCCCATAGCCGCGAAGAAGACCGGCACCAGGGCGTGGTACACCGCCTTCAGGGGCTCCGCCAGGTGCTGGGCCAGGGTGGTCTGCGAAAGGCCAAGGCCAATGGAGTAGGCCCCGATGATCAAGGCCAGCCCAAAGCTCTCCGCCAGTCCCGCGGCCAGCAGCCCCAGGGCCAGCGCCAGCGCCACCGCCGCGCCCGGGCTCCTGAACCCCTCCAGCAAGCGGGAGAGAGGCCTGGAGAGCAGGACCCCCAGGGCCATCAACGCCATCCAGAACCCAACCGCCTTGGCACCCACCCACAGGACGTGGCCAGCCTCTAGCTCCTCGCCTTCGCCAACGCCCGCGACCACGGTGAGCACCAGGATGCCAAGCACGTCGTCTATCACCGCGGCCGCCAGGATGGTCACCCCCTCCGGGGTATCCATCTTGCCCAGGTCGTCCAGGACGCGGGCGGTGATGCCCACGGAGGTGGCCGTGAGAACGGCCCCCATGAACAGGGCCACGGGGTCGGTGAAGCTTGCGGCGAACCCGAAGGCCACCGTCGCCCAGGCGCCCAGGGCGAAGGGCAGCACCACCCCTCCCACGGCCACCAGGGAGCCGGGGCCGGCGTACCGGAGGAACTGCCTCAGGTTGGTCTCCAGGCCGATGACAAACAGCAGCACCACGGAGGCCACCTGGGCGAAAGCGTACAGCTCTCGTGACAGCGGAATGCCGGCGGTGCCGCTTCCCTCTGCGGCGGGCCTGGGAAAGAGCGGCCCCCAGCCCCCGGCGCTGAGTCCTCCCAGGGCGAAGGGGCCAATGATGATGCCGGCCACCAGCTCGCCCAGGACGGGAGGCACCTTCAAATAGCGAACGCACACCTCCCCACCCAGCTTCGCGGCGATCAGCAGGGCGGCAAGCTGGTACACCAGCCGCATGATAGCTAAGGAAAGCTCGTTCTCCATGCTACCCGCCCTATCGCTACGCCCGAAAACCGCTCGTCCCCCATCCCGAGACCAGCAACCAGACTGGCACCTGGGAGCTTGGGCGGCGGACTCCACCGCCGAAGGCAAGCGAAGCTTCCGCGTAGTGTACCCCTGTCTTGGGCCGCGGGTAAAGGCGCCGGAACTCCCAAAACGCTGCCCAGGGTTGCCGGAGAAAGGTCTTGACATCCATGATAGGGGTGCCTATCATAAGGCGGGCTGCAAGCCAAAGGATTCGTCCTTGTATTGGGTCTCGTCGTGTCCTACGGGTAGGCTCTACCGAAACGGTGCGGCTGGTTGCCGCCGCCTCGAAAGGGGGATTTGCTCATGCGCTGGATGACGAAGGGGACTCGTGGTGCGTTTCTCGTCTTGTCCATTCTGGCGCTGTTCCTGCTGGCGGCGTGCCAGGGCCCCGAAGGCAAGCAGGGCAATCCGGGGCCCCAGGGAGCGCCAGGCGCCCCGGGCGCGCCCGGCGCGCGCGGGGCGGATGGCGCCGCTGGTCCTCGCGGGCTTGAGGGCCCTCGTGGTCCAGTGGGTCCTGCGGGTCCTGCCGCGAACCCCGTGTTCGCCTCAGTGCGTGTCGACCCGGCGGTGGTCGAGCCGCTGACGGACTTCGCCGTTCGCGGCTCCGGGTTCACCCCCGGGCAGGCCTACATCGTGGAGATCACGAGCGGCGACAGCACCCTTATCCCTGGCCTGAGGGCCGGTACACTGGAGGTGAACGCCAACGGCGCCTTCGAAAGCACCTGGCGGGCCGGAGTAGGTGATGGTGCGCGCACCCCCATCGCCTCGGCCGCGTACACCCTGGTCGTGCGGGACGCCAAGGGCCTCGTGGCTTCGTCGCCTCTGGTCGTCTTCGCCAAGCCCACGCCCACGCCGACGCCCAGGCCTCCCACGCCCACGCCCACGCGCTAGGGCTTGGGCCACGGGGCGCCAGCTCACGGGAAACGAAAGAGGGAGAGGCTCCTGGCACGGAGCCTCTCCCTCTTTGCTGCTCTCTCCCGCCTTCCTGAGCGGGGTCAGTCGGCCGCCAGCCGCCGCACGCGCACCTTCAGCACCCGGCGCCCCGTGGCCGCCAGCACCCGCAGCCCCAGGCCCGCCACCGTCAGCGTGTCTCCTGGAGCCGGCACCTTCCCCAGGTGCGTGACCAGCAGCCCGCCCAGGGTGTCGAAGCCGTCCCCCTCCAGGGTGGAGCCGAATAGCTCGTTCATCTCCTCCAGCGTGACCCGGGCGTCCACGATGGCCTCCTGAGGGCTCACCCGGACGATTCGGGGGGCCTCCCGGCTGAACTCGTCCTGAATGTCCCCCACGATCTCCTCCAGGACGTCCTCCAGGGTGATCAGGCCCTCGGTGCCCCCGTACTCGTCCACCACGATGGCCGCCGACACCTTCCGGTCGCGGAACTCCATCAAGAGCTCATCCAGGGGCTTGGAATCCGGGATGGACACGGCAGGGCGCAGAATGTCGGTCAACGGCGGGACCTTATCGGGGCTGGAGAGGGCGGGCAGGAGGTCCCGGGCGTGGACAAAGCCCAGGACGTGGTCCACGGTCTCCTGGTACACCGGCATGCGGCTGTGCCCGCCCCGGCCCATGAGCGCGGCCACGTCTGGCAGCGGCGTGCCGGCCTCCACCGCCAGGATGTCCACCCTGGGGACCATGACATCCCGCGCCGTGATGTCCTCCAGGCGCAGGACCCCCCGGATCATGCGCCTCTCCTCAGGGCCCGGCGCAAAGTCCTCGTCCCCGAGGGCGGGATACCGCCGCCCGGCACCAGCGGGCCCCGGGACATCCTGCGGCCCTCGGCCCGCCTCCCAGCGCTCCCCCAGGCCGTGCAGCCGGCCCACCAGGGAGAGGAGAGGCGTCAGCAGCCCATCGGCGGCCGCCAGAAGAGGTCCGCCCAGCAGCAACACGCCGTAGGGATACCCGCGGCCCAGCGCCCGGAAGAAGGTCTGGAGCAGGGCCAGCACCGCCACCGCCAGCGCACCCAGCAGGGCCACCAGCCCCCAGCCAGCCCCCACGGCCATACCCCACCCCACCAGCGCCGCCCCCAG
>JACQOS010000179.1 GCA_016202425.1 Chloroflexota bacterium | reverse complement strand
GCCGAACGCCGTCACACCGACGCGAGGGAGCGCACGGGCCGCGTCCATGGTTTGGCTACCTCAAGACCTTCTGTTCCCAGAGCTCTTTGTACTTCGGCGTCATCTTGGCGATCAGCTCCCACGGCATGTCGTATCTGATCCGATCCTCGTGGGCGATCTTGATCGCTTCCATCTCCGGCTTAAGCTTTACGTCCAGCCCGGCGGTCCGGTAGAAGGTCTCGGCCGTCAGCCACTCCTGGGCCTCCGGAGAAAGGACGAAGTCCACCCACGCGCGCGCCGCCTTCGGATGGGGCGCATTGCGCAGAATTCCCACGGCGTTGGCGTCGATGATCGTCCCCTCGCAGGGGTAGACCGCCTTGACCTTCAGGCCCCGCTGCAGCGCCAGTCGGTAGTAGTAGATGTCGAAGTTCCAGTGGGCGTCGAGCTCGTTACGGGTGAAGAGCTGGATCATGGTGTCGGTCCCCGGGTGGTTCATTTTCCGGGCTTTCTCCAGCTTGGTGCCAAACTCTACCGCACCCTCGGGTTTCTCCCAATTCCCGAAGGCTCGCACCATCCCGAGCACCGCGGAAAACCCCGCGCCAGACTTGATCGGGTCCGCATACTCGAAGCTTCCCTGCCTGGTTAGCAGGTCCTTCCAGCAGTTGATCTCCCCGTACTTCGCTGCCGCATCCGCCCAGTACACAATCGCTCGGGCTGCCCACCGTTCAGTCTGCCAGTAGCCCTCCAGGTCCATCAGCTTAGCGTTCTGACGCTTCCGCTCAGGAGAGCGATACGCCTCGAACATGGCCTGGCCGTGCTGCTGGCGCGAGTCGCTCACCCCCTTGATGAAGAAGAACGCTTTCGTGGTCAGGATGTCCGCCTGCGGATTTGGCATCTCATTGAAGGACTTCACGAAAGATTCGGAGCTCGGCATCGACGCCGTGTAGATCACTTTCGTCCCCGGATACTTCGCTTCGAACATCTTGGCGAGCCCGGAGATCGTTTTTACGTCCGCCTCAGTCCGGACGATCAGTTCGCTCTCCAGCTTCTCCGCGGCCGGGGCGCGCTCCATCGCGGACAGCAACGCCATGACTACGAGCCCAATAACCCAACGCCAGGTACGCTTTCTACACATGGCTCCTACCTCCCGGCCGGGGTCTTGAGATTGGGTGCCCGGCCTGCTTCCTTCACGAGTTCACGCAGCCTACCGAGGCTGCGCCGTACCACATCCTCCGGATCCGTAAAGCTGATCACCTCCAAACTGAGGGTGATACCCCCTCGGGTCAGCAACGGGGCCAGCGCTCCAAAATCAATATCCCCAGTTCCCAGTTCTGCATGGTGGCCGCGGAGGCCGGAATTGTTGCCCCGTGCCGTGTCATTTACATGAACATACGCGATGCGGCTCCCGAGGATCCGGACGGCCGGCTCAACACCCCAAGACAGCGCGCAGTGGCCCGTATCCATGGCGACCGCGACGGTGGGGAGGTCTTCTACTTGGTCAACTAGCCAAACCAGGTCCTCCGCCGTTGGCGTCACGGTCCCTCGCTCATGGCCCATGGTTTCCGCACACAGGCGAACGCCTTCGCGGCGGGCCACTGATGCCGTGGTCGCGATCGAATCGGCGCACCGGGAGCGAGCATCTTGCCAGGCAAGCTCGCGGGGAACACGCCCCGCCAGCGGAGGGTACTCGGCATACAGCGTGTGAGCCGGGACGGTCCCGGGATGGAACACGACGGTGGTGGCACCCATGCGGGAGGCCAGCCGGATGCAGCCTGTTAAGCGCCGTATGGCGCCCTGGCGGGCCCCCGCATCAGAGGACGCCAGGTTCATCTCCCCAGAAGGGGCGTGGAGGCTGAGGGCGAGGCCCGCCCGGCGAGCCTCCCGGTCGAGCCGGGCAAGGTCCGACGCCTGGTACCCGCCCAACTCGGGAAGGGCAGCCTGCGGCCCCAACCAGACCTCTAGCCCAGTGAAGCCTGCATCCGCTGCGAGCCAGAGGGCTTCGGCCGGGGTCTGGCCGGGGAAAACACAGAAGGTTGACATGCCGAGGATCGGCATCCTGTCACCCCCGGGCCCCCTAAATCTTCCGCCACTCCTTCGGCAATGGCCGATCCGGCGGGCCGTCGTAGAACTCGGGTTTCTGCAGTTCCAGGTCGAGCGGCTGGGTGATGTCCTGTCCCTTGGATGCCCGCCAGCCCCGCTCCCGCGTCAATTCCTCGTACACGTGGGCGACCAGGGAAATGCACCGGGACACCAGCATCACCCCCTTGGCCAGCTCCGGCTCGAAGCCCATGTCGGCCAGCAGGGCGCCGGAGACCCCGACGGCGTTGATGTAGATGCGCTTGCCATGAAGGCGCTCCG
>JACQOS010000157.1 GCA_016202425.1 Chloroflexota bacterium | reverse complement strand
CCCGGGGATGTCCCCCTAACAGGTTGGTGAAAAAGGAGGAGTCCAGAGGGGCGCAGCCCCGGAGCCTGCCCTTGAACGAAGTGAAGGGACGGGGGTCTGGAGGTGTCCCAGCTTTGCACGGGAAGTCCCGTTTGCACGAAAACCCTGCATCTTGCACGGAAAGTCGTGCGGCGGGATTTCCCCCTGCAAAGCAGAAAGGGGATGCCCCAATGACTGAGCAGAAGGAAGTATATATTATCTTGTTTGAACACCGTGGTTCTGATTGCTGCTTACCGCACGCTTTTATCTATACGACAAAGGAACAAGCGGAACGCGAACTGCCTAACTTTGGGAGCAACGAAGGCAGCACAAAATATTGTAGAGCTATCATTTTAGCTGAATATGAGGCTCAATTGTGCGAACCAGACGCCCAGCCGACCTGAGGAACTCTTGGGCCTCATCGAAGGTGAGAGTATTAGAGTGAGCAATGCGGTCTCTGGGTCGCACAAGGTACATCATCGTGGCGTTGAACCATTCAATGTCTGTGATTGCGTCGACAAAATCAGCACGGTTCCTCACAATAATATCCCTCAAATCATCCAGGTCAGCAAAACGGAGCTTGGAAGGGTTATAGTCATCGAAGTATTTAGGCGATTCCTTTTCTCTCCTGCTGACCTTTTGTCGAATATCCGTCCTAACTTTGATGTCCCACCATATGCCAGCGTGTTTGCTCTCCAAGATAGTTCAACAAAAACGCGGAGCTTCTGCTCAAGTTCGAACAGCTTTCCATAGGCGGCAGTCATCCGCTGACTAGCCTCGTAAAAGCTCGGATTTTCCCGGGCAAAGTGTTGGGCAGCCAATTCAGTCGCCCAATTCTTGGCGAATTGTATCACCTGATTGAAGTCAATAGGGGCTGTAAGTGGCACTGGCCAGAAGGGACACTCACGGGCATCAATGATATCCCCGAGACCACACGCTTTCTCGGCATCATCAACGGTTTCGATGTTTCGCAAGGCTTCTACCTTGTCTGCGGTGAAGACCTCATAGTGGAAGTCGTCCGACGTAAAGAAGCCGGGCCTGTAGGCGAATGCTATGAAAGGACGCTTAGCTTCCATAATCTTGACAGACCATGCCCGCACCATCATGGGAAGGTCTTGTTTAGGACCAAGGGCTTCCTGCTGTTCTTGGTATTCTTTCCAGAAGGTAATTATCCCTTGACATCAAGGCTGGCTAAAATCACTTTAGAATTTGGGAGGATGATGTAATGGCTACATTACCAACGACAGGAGAACTGCGTCGTCAATTAGAAGAGTTGAAGGCGGTTACTGAGCCTCTACGGGAGGAAGCATCGGATTTTATCTATTCCAAATCGGATGAAATACCAATCCCGTTTCTTTTGCAACTTTCCTTGCTAATGACTTTACAGAAGCTCAATGAATCAAGCAAGCGCCTAGAGGGACTCACCAGGCGCCTCAATTGGTTCACATGGGCTTTGATAGTCTTAACTACTTTCCTCTTCGCGACAGAAATTGTGGCATTTCTTAAAGACTAATTGCTACTTGAAGAGACGGGATAGTTACCTTCCAGAATGCATCGCACCAAACTCCAATAATGCCGTCATACCGTTCCCTATTGCGTCTTCGTTCTTCACCGAATCCACCAATTATCATTCGTCATCATCCCTTCCTAGGTCTGTCCCAACGGGCACTCTTGCACTTGGGACAGATCACGGGCCGCTCCTTTGCACGTGGCACCCATGTATGTGCGCAGCGCTCACATCTGTATCCTGTCACTTGGATTTCGCCCATATACCGCCTGCCTTCTATCAAACTTACCCACAACGTACACCTAAAGGGTTGACAAGTCAAGCCACAGGTGCTACACGTTACTCAGTAGGTAAACTCACTGAAGAAGGTGTCGAAATGGACGAACGAGAACAATGAGGGATGGAGCTAACGGCTACGAAGAAAATGAGGCAAGCCAAGGACGGATGGATTGTTCCATCCTAGACTGGCGACGGGACGCTCTACAGGGTAAACTTGATGGCTCAGACGTGCTCTTGCCAAGACCATGAGCTTCGGAAGGTCAAGTGCAAGCATATCTACGCCCTCGAGTTCACTATCAGGAGAGAGACCGACACTAATGGAAATGTTGCCACTACTCAGACCGTAAGGATTACATACGGCCAGGACTGGACAGCCTACAACGCCGCCCAGACCGAAGAAAAAGAGCGATTCGTGGCCCTTCCTTCAGACCTTTGCAAGCTTGTTCCTCAGCCGCCCCAGACCACGGGCCGTCCACAGCCTACCTACGGGTCCTCTCACGCGCTCAGGCGCGCCGCCTTGACAGTGTTCACCAGGAGCATGGCCACGGTCATGGGGCCCACGCCGCCCGGCACGGGGGTGATGGCGGCTGCCACCTGGGACACCGCCTGGAAGTCCACGTCCCCCTCCAGCCGGTAGCCCCGGGGCTGGCTGGGGTCGTCCACCCGGCTCAGGCCAACGTCGATGACGACGGCGCCTGGCTTGACCATGGGGGCCTTGATGCAGCGCGGGCTGCCCATGGCGGCGATGAGGATGTCGGCCTGGCGGGTGAAGGCGGCCAGGTCGGGTGTGCCGGTATGGCAGAGCGTGACCGTGGCGTTGGCTCCTTTGGCCTTTTGAGCGAGGAGCATGGCCATGGGTTTTCCCACGATGTTGCTCCTCCCGCACACCACCACGTGTTTCCCGGCTAGGTCGTACCCGGAGCGAAGGAGCAGGTGCTGGATCCCCAGGGGCGTGGCGGGAACGAAGATGGGCTGGCCCAGGGCCAGCAGGCCCACGTTGTAGGGATGGAGGCAGTCCACGTCCTTGGCGGGACTGAGGGCATGGACGACGTCGGCTTCGCTGAGGTGGGAAGGGAGGGGGAGCTGCGTCAGGATACCGTGGAAGCGGGAGTCCCTGTTGAGGCGCTGAATGAGGGGGAGGACCTCCTCCCGGGTTGCCTGCTGGGGCAGGTGGAAGGTCTCGGTGAAGATGCCCACCTCCTGGCAGGTGCGCTCCTTGCTGCGGACGTACGACGCCGAGGCGGGGTTATCGCCGATGAGGACGGCCGCCATGCCCGGGGTGACTCCCTGGCCGCGCAGGGCCTGGACGTCCCGGGCGACCTCGGAGCGCACCTCCTGGGCGAGGCGTGTGCCGTTGATAATCGTTGCGGTCATGGGGTCCTCAACGTGGGCAACGTCGGTGCCATGATAGCATGGGCGCTGGCCGTGCGCGGGTGCAGGCCGGTCCCGGCGCGGCTATAATCACCGGCACAGCCCCTAGCAGGCTGCGGGAAAAGAGGTGCGCAGAGGGGCGAAGCCCCGGAGCCTGCCCTGAGCCGAAGCCCTCGAGCCGAAGGCGAAGGGGAAGTCGAAGGGACGGGGGTCTGGGGGTGTCCCCCAGATACAATTTTCCTCCCCCTTCCTGGCCAGGAAGGGGGTAAGGGGGATGGTCGAGAGGGATTTTCAGCACCCTCCTGGCAGTGGGGAGCCCTCGTGCATGCCGTCGGCGTCGATATCGTTGAGACCAGCAGGATCGCTCGCGCGGTGGAGCGGTGGGGTGAGCGGTTCCTGAGTCGCATCTACACGGCCCAGGAGCTGGCCTACTGCCGGGGCCGCGTCCCGCAGTTGGCGGCGCGGTTCGCGGCCAAGGAGGCGGTGATGAAGGCGCTGGGGACGGGCCGGCGGGGGGTGGGCTGGCGCGACGTGGAGGTGGTGCGGGTGAGGGGGGGACGCCCCACGGTGCAGCTCCAGGGGCGGGCCCTTCAGGTTGCAAGAGCCTTCCGGGTGGCGGAGGTGGCCCTCAGCCTCTCCCACTCGAGGGACTACGCGGTGGCTTCGGTGGTGCTCTCGACCAGGGAGGTCCCATGAAGGTCGTGACGGTGCAGGAGATGCAGGCCCTGGAGGTCGCCTCGGCCAGGGCCGGGGTGACCGTGGACGCCCTGATGGAAAAGGCAGGGCTGGCGGTGGCGGGCGAGGCCATGCGCTCCTTGGAGAGCCCGAGGGGTGCGCGGGTGCTGGTCCTGGTGGGGCCGGGCAACAACGGCGGCGACGGCCTGGTGGCCGCCCGGCACCTGCACCAGTGGGGCGCCCGCGTGCAGGTGTACCTGTGCGCACCCAGGAGGTCGCCCGACCCGAAACGAGAGCTGTGCGAGGAGCGGGGCATCCCCATCTTCTCCTTCGATCAGGACCCTGGCCTGGGGTTTCTCCAGCGCCAGCTTGCCGCTAGCTCCCTGGTCGTCGACGCGGTCCTGGGCACGGGGAAGGCCCGGCGTCTGGAGGGGACCCTGAAGGAGGCGCTCGCCCTGGTCCGCCAGGCCCGCCAGGAGCGGAGGTTCGTGCTGCTGGCGGTGGACCTGTGCACCGGGCTGGACGCCGACACGGGCGCCGTGGACCCGGCCTGCCCTGGGGCGGACATCACGGTGGCCCTGGGGTATCCCAAGGTGGGCCACTTCACGTTCCCCGGAGCCTCGGTGACGGGGCTGCTGAAGACGGCCGACATCGGCATGCCGAAGGGGCTGGACGAGGGGATCGGGCTGGAGCTGATCACCTCCGAGCTGATGGCGTCGCTGCTCCCGGAGCGCCCGCTGGAGGCGCACAAAGGAAGCTTCGGTCGGCTGCTGGTGGTGGCGGGGTCCAGGAGCTACATCGGCGCGACGATGCTGGCCTGCAACGGGGCCTACCGGGTGGGAGCGGGGGTGGTAACGCTGGCCTCCCCTCGAAGTGTGGACACCATGGTTGCTCCTCATCTGGTGGAGACGACGCACCTGCCGCTCCCGGAGATGGAAGGGGGAGGGATCGCCGCGATGGCCCTTCCCGTCGTGCAAGGGGCGCTGTCGGGCTACGCAGCGCTGGTGGTGGGCTGCGGGCTGGGGCAAGCAGCGGAGACCGTTCGATTCCTGGAGGGCCTGCTCCTGGAGGGCCCGGCGGTTGCCGCGCTGCCCCTGGTGGTGGATGCCGACGGGCTGAACATCCTGGCCCGGCATCCGTCGTGGTGGCAGAAGCTGCGGGCCAGGGCGGTGCTCACGCCGCACCCGGGCGAAATGGCGCGCCTGACGGGCCTGCCTGCTTCCCAGCTTCAGGAGCGGCGGCTGGCCTCCGCACGGGAAGCGGCCCAGGAGTGGGGCCAGGTGGTGGTGTTGAAGGGTGCGTTTACCGTCGTGGCCTCGCCCGACGGCAAAGCCAGGCTGAGCCCTTTCGCCAACCCTGGCCTGGCCACGGCGGGAACGGGGGATGTGCTGGCGGGGGCCGTCGGTGGGCTTCTGGCTCAAGGGCTGACTCCCTTCGACGCCGCGACGTGCGGCGTGTACCTGCACGCGGCGGCAGCGGAGGCCGTGGGCCGGCGGCTGGGGGATGCGGGGATGGTGGCGGGCGACCTGCTCCCGGAGCTTCCCCGGCGCATCAGGGCGATCAAGGCTGGGAACACGCGGCTGCCTTAGGGCAAAGGCTCCGGTCCCCCACGCCTGCTATAATGGGGCCGCGCGAAGGCAGCGCTGGCTGCATATGCTCCTCGCCATCGACATCGGCAACAGCAACGTCACGCTGGGCGTCTTCGAGAACGACAAGCTGAAGGCGACCTTTCGGCTGGCCACGGATACCCGGCGGATGCCCGACGAGTACGGCCCCGCCCTGCTGGACCTCCTGCCCCTCCGTGGGGTAGCCCCTGAGGGGATCAGCGCCATCGCCATGTGCAGCGTGGTGCCTCCGCTAACGGGGGTGTTCCAGGACCTGGCCCAGAGCTACTTCCACCTGTCTCCCCTGGTGGTGGGCCCAGGGGTACGCACGGGTATCAAAGTCCTCTACGACAACCCGCGAGACGTGGGGGCGGACAGGATCGTGGACGCTGTGGCAGCGTTCCGCCTGTACGGTGGCCCGGTCGTCATCGTGGACTTCGGCACGGCCACCGTGTTCGACGCCATCTCTGCCCAGGGGGAGTACCTGGGAGGGGCAATAGCACCCGGAGTGAACATGGCTGCGGAGGCGCTGTATACCAACACGTCGCAACTGCGGCGGGTGGAGCTGGTGGCGCCCAGCACCGCCATCGGCAGGAACACCACCCACGCTATGCAGGCGGGAGTGGTGCTGGGCCACGTGGACATGGTGGAAGGCATGGTCCGCCGCTTCCAGAGGGAGCTGGGCGGGGAGGCCCGGGTGGTGGCGACAGGGGGGCTGGCGCCGCTGATCGCCAGGCAGACCACCGTCTTCCACAAGGTGAACGTTGAGCTGACGCTTCACGGCCTGCGCATGATCTACGAATCCAACATGGTCCCGGGGGAAGGTGGTGGCCACCAGTGAAAAGCCCGCTTTCGAACCGGGCCGTGGTCCTGGGGATCACGGGGAGCATCGCCTCCTACAAGGCGGTGGACCTGGCGAGCAAGCTGGTGCAGGCGGGTGCCCAGGTGGACGTGATCCTGTCGCGGGGGGCGTCCCAGTTCGTTACCGCCCTGACGTTCCGGAGCTTCACCCACCGGCCTGTGGTCACGGACCTCTTCGACCCGGACTCCGAGCTGGCCGTGGAGCACGTGGCCCTGGCCCAGAGGGCGGAGATCGTGGTGGTGGCGCCCGCGACGGTGCATACTATCGCCAAGCTGGCCCTGGGGCTGGCGGACGACGCCCTGACGACGACGGTGCTGGCGACGCAGGCGCCGGTCCTGCTGGCCCCGGCAATGGACGGCCGCATGTACGAGCATCCGGCGACGCGGGAGAACCTGCACAAGCTTGAGGAACGGGGGGTGACGGTGGTGGGGCCGGCGGAGGGGCACCTGGCCTCGGGGCTCCGAGGGTGGGGCCGCATGGTGGAGCCTGGGGAGCTTCTGGGTCACATCGCTGCCGTCCTGGGCCACAAAGGCGACCTGGCAGGGACTACGGTGGTGGTGACTGCTGGGGGTACGCAGGAACCTCTGGACCCGGTCAGGGTGTTGACCAACCGGTCGTCGGGGAAGATGGGATATGCCGTTGCCGAGGCGGCCCGAGACCGTGGGGCGCGCACGGTGCTGGTGGCGGCGCCCACGGCCCTAACGGACCCGCCGGCGGTGGAAGTCCACCACGTGGGGACGGCGCTGGAGATGGGGGCCGCGGTAGCGAAGTTGGCCCGGGGGGTGGCTGTGCTGGTCATGGCCGCGGCGGTGGCGGACTACCGGCCGGTGGAGACGGCGCCTCGCAAGGTGAAGCGGGGGAAGCAGGAGACCTGGACCGTCGAGCTGACCCGGACCCCGGACATTCTGATGGGGGTGGAAGGCCCCCGGGTGAAGGTGGGTTTCGCCGCCGAGACGGAGGACCTGCTGTCCAACGCCCGGGAGAAGCTGCGCACCAAGGGGGTAGACCTCTTCGTGGCCAACGACGTTACCTCCCCCGGGAGCGGCTTCGGGAGCGACACCAACGAGGTGATCATCCTGGGCCGCGACGGTGTAGTGGAGAAGCTGCCTCTCATGAGCAAGTACGAGGTGGCCCACCGGGTCCTGGACCGGGTGGCGAAGCTCCTCCCGGCCAGGCGCTGAAGGGCTCAGGGCAGTCCCTCCGGCTTGGCGGTCGTGGGTTCTCCGGCGGCCAACGGCCCCAGCGGGCGCTGCCTGCCCAGTATCACGACGATCAGCGGGGCGGTGGCCAGGAGGGCCACGGCCTGGACCAGGAACACCGCCCGCAGTCCCAGCACGCTCGCCACCACGCCCCCAAGGAGCGGGCCAAGGGTAAACCCTATGAAGCCAATGCTCTGGACGCTGCCGAAGACCGCGCCGTGCTGCTCTCGTGGCGCCCGGTGGCCCACCAGGCCCGCCGTAGCCGTCGTCAGCGCTCCCTGGCATATCCCCGCGATGGCCAGGGCCCCCAGGATGAGAGGGAGGGAACTCACCACGGCGAGGGGAAGGAACGCTATCCCCAGGCCCGCAGCGCCAAGCACGAGGATCCGGACGAGGCCGAGGCGGTCGGCCAGCCATCCGCTGAGGTAGGAGGACAGGACGGCCGCGAGGCCGAGGAGGGAGAAGGCCCCTCCCGTGGCCCAGGCGCCGCTTCCCCCGGTAAGCTGGCGCAGGAGCAGGGGAAGGGCCACCAGCATCATGGCGGGAAGAATGCTCAGGAGGAAGAGGACGGGAAGGAGAGGCAGGATGCGGCGGGACGTCATCTGGTGGGCCAGGTCGCGCAGGGCGCGCCGCGGACTGTGGGTGGTGGAGGAAGACGGCTGGAAGTCCTCTCTCGCTACCGCAAGGACGAAAACACCACCGGCAGCCAGGAGGACGGCGGCCACGACAAACGCCCCTCGAATGCCGACGAGGGCGGCCGCAGCCGCCCCCATGGCAGGACCGATGGTGTTGCCCATGGACCAGGCTGCCTGGAGGACGCCCAGGCCAAAGGTGATCCTGTGCCGGGGCGAGCTGGAGGCCACCAGGGCCTGGGCGGAGCCGTGCACGCCCGTCAGCACACCGTAGAGGAAGCGAGCAAAGACGAGGTGATAGATGTTGAGGGAGAGGCCCTGGAGGGTAACGGCGAAGGCCGAGCCGAAAAGGGCGCGGAGGGCGTTCTTCTTTCGACCATACCGGTCGGCCAGCAGGCCCCAGATGGGGCCGGCGAAGAGCATGGGCACGCCCGCGATGCCGCTGGCGATACCGGCCCACAGGGCCACCTGTCGGGGTTCCCGGACATCCAGCTCGAAGACGAGCAGGGGCAGGAAGGGGTAGATGAAACTGATTCCCATGGAGGAGAAGGCCTGGGCCAGCCCCATGGCGGCAAGGTTCCGTTTCCAGGGCAGCGGCTGGGGAAGGACAGGTTGCGTCACAGTGGAGGCCATCTGGTCGTCAGCCCGTGGGCCAGGAGTCATCAGGGGTCCCAGGAGCGCCACGCGCCTGGTGCGAAGCGCCCGCCCATTATACTCCAGAGGAGGAACGGGGAACCCAAACCGAACGCAACCGCCGACGCCCTTCTTCCCAGGGCTTCCCTTGACGCCTGAACCTGACGCAGGTAGTCTGATTCCGTGAAATTCTTCATACCTCTGGGGGCTAGTGCTATCCCCTTTGTCCTTTCTTTCATCGCCCTTTGGAACGGGCGGATTGTCTTGGGCGTTGTGTTCCTTGTTGTCGCCATATTTGTTGCCCTGGTTGGCATATGGTTCGCAAGCAGAGGACAGTAGAAGTGGTTCGGAAATACGTCTCGGGGGAGTCCATCCCGACGGGTCGGGATGGCGGGGGTCTGGGGG
>JACQOS010000156.1 GCA_016202425.1 Chloroflexota bacterium | reverse complement strand
TCGCCCTGCACCCCCATGTACCAGCGTTGCAGCGTACCTACGACAGGCGACGGTAGCGCGTCGTGGGTCTGGGCAGTGCCCAGTGGGGGATACCCCCAGACCCCCGCCATCCCGACCCGTCGGGATGGACTCCCCCGAGACGAATTTCCGAACCACTTCTAGATGGCACCCGCCTCTCGGAAGGTATCGATGTCCTTGGCGGAAAGCCCGAGCAATGCCTGGAGTATCTCGTCGGTATGCTGTCCCAGAGTGGGGGGAGGGCCAAAGGGCCCGTCGCTATCCATCTTGATGGGGTTGCCCGCGGTCTTGTACCGCCCAGCTTTGGGATGGTCCATCTCCACGACCATGTTGCGAAAGAGGACCTGGGGGTCTGCTAGGGCCTCGCCGATGTCGTTCACCGGAGCCCCGGGGACGTCCGCCTCCACGATGAGCCTCATCCACTCGTCCCGGGGCCTGGTGAGGAAGGCCTTGCGGAGGACCTCCTCCAGCTCCTTGCGATGGGCCAGCCGGCCCGCCGGGGTAGAGAACCGAGGGTCCTGGGGGAGCGCTTCCAGCCCCGGCACCTGGGCGGCGAGCAGGCCCGCCAGCTTCTGGAAGAAGTCGTTGGTGGGGCAGTGGAGCTGGAGGTATTTCCCCTCTTTGGTCTTGTAGGCGCCGATGGGGACGTTGCCGGGATGCCCCGATCCGATGGGCTGGGGCACGTCGCCCGAGACCAGGTAGAACTGCCCCAGGTGCGCCTGGAGAGCGATCTGCACGTCCAGGAGGCTCACGTCCACGCGCTGCGCCTGGCCGGTGGCCAGGCGTGCGTAGAGGGCGGCGAGGATGCCCATGATGGCGACCCAACCTCCCACGGCATCGCCGATGGGGAAGCCCATGAAGACCGGTGGCCGGCCCGCCTCTCCGGTGACGCTCATGGCGCCCCCCAGGGCCTGGACCAGACCGTCGAAGCCGGGGCGCTCCCGATAGGGCCCGTCCTGGCCGTAGCCTGAGAGGGAGCAGCTTATGATGGTGGGGTTCACCTTCTTCAGGCTCTCGTAGTCCAGCCCCAGGCGAGGCAGGACCGAGGGCCGGAAGTTGTCGAACACCACATCGGAGAGGCGGACCAGCTCGTAAAAGAGCCTCCTGGCTTCGGGGTGGCGCAGGTTCAGCGTCATGCCCTGCTTGCTACGGTTCATGCCCAGGAAGTAGGCGCTTTCGCCTCCAAGAAAATGGGGGGGAAAGGTGCGGGATGGGTCGCCCACGCCAGGCTGCTCGATCTTGATGACCTCGGCCCCAAGGTCGCCCAGCACACGGGTGCCAAAGGGCCCTGCCAGGAACTGCGAGAAATCCAGGACCCTGACGCCTTCCAGTGGCTTCGCCATGGTTCTCCCTACTCGCTGGCCAGGAGCTCCCCCAGGCGACGCATGTCTCCCAGGGTGTCCAGGGCTTCGATGGTGCGGATCACCTCCTGCTGGCGTCGCCGGGAGACGACCGGGGCCGTGAGCCCGAGGAACTTCTCTTTCATCTCCTCCCAGGTGAGGGCGTTCTCAGGATCGCCCTTGGGGTACTCGATCGCGCTGCGGAGGGTGCGGCCGTCGCGGGTGCGGACCTCGGCCCAGGCGGGCCAACGCTGGGGAAAGGGGGCGTCCAGCGCCGGGTCCCGGACGCACTGGACCCGGGCCATGAGGTCCCGGACCTCGGGACGCTGGGCCACCTCCAGGGTGTGCTCGGCCAGGGAGGCGCGGCCGTAGAGGAGGGCCACGGCGGCGGCGAAGGGCATGCTGAACTGAGTCTCCACGACCGACTTGGGGCTCCTCCTCTGCTCCTCGGGCGCGGCGACGATGTTCCAGCCGGCCCCCAGGACACCGACCCGGACATGCTCCACCACCTCCGCCTTCACCCCCTGACGGTGTACCAGGTCCAGGAGACAGTCTATGGGGCCCTGGCTGTAGCGGCAGCAGGCGTGCGGCTTCACGCTGGTGCGGGTGATGTGGAATACCTCTCCCAGGTCCCGGAGGACAAGCTCAGGGTCCGAGTTACCGGAGTAGGCGCGGAGGAAACCGCTCTTCCCCTCGATAATGGTGGCGGGGCCCGTGAACCCCTCCCGGGCCAGAAGGGCGGCCCAGATGCCGCTGTGGACGGCCCAGCCCGGGTGGAACCGCTTGGTCCAGGTCCCCTGGGCCAGGAACTCCATGCTTCCCGCCGCCTGGCTCCCCGCGATGCCCAGGGCCCAGACGGACTCCTGCACCGGCAGGCCCAGGAGCCTGGCCGCCACCGTGGTCGCCCCGAAGGTGCCGCAGGTGGCGGTGGGGTGGAACCCCCTGCCGTAGTGCTCCGCTGGCTTCAGGGCCCTTCCCAGGCGCACCATGACATCGTAGCCAGCGACAACGGCTGTGATGAACGCCTTGCCATCCACGGGGGCCAGGTCGGCGGCGGCGAGGGCCGCCGGGAACGTCGCTACGCCCGGGTGGAGGGAGGCCTCGTTGTTCACGTCGTCCATCTCGATGCTGTGGAAGGCGACGCCGTTGGCCAGGCCCGCGTATTCAGGCAACGCCCGCTGGCGGGTGCCTGCGATGACGGAGGGACCGGGGCGGCCCGCCCTCTCGATGGCCCGCTGGACCGCCTGTGCCGACGGCGTGGTGGAGCCGTTCAGCGTGACGCCGGCGAAGTCGAGGCAGAGGTACTTCGTCCGCTCCACGGCCTCGGCCGGGAGGTCATCGTAGGCCAAACTGCTGGCGAACTGCGCCAGGGCTCGGGTAATGCCGAGCTCTTTCGCCACTTGGATCATGGGACCCTCCTTTTTGGCCGTGCCCGGCCTCCCTTGCGCGGGAGGCCGCAAAGGCCCCGAGACGGGGCAGCCTAGAGCCCGCTTTCGTAGATGAAATCGCCCGACGGGTAGTTGCTGAGCAGGTTGCGGGCGATGACCAGCTTCTGGATCTCGTTGGTCCCTTCGCCAATCATCATCAGGGGGGCGTCCCGGAAGTGACGCTCGACGGGGAGGTCCTGGGTGTAGCCGTAGCCGCCATGGATGCGCATGGAGTTGGTGGCCACCTGGAGGCAGATTTCGCTGGCGAAGAGCTTGGCCATGCCTGCTTCCAGGTCCGCGCGCTCGCCGCGGTTCTTCTTTTCTGCAGCGTGGATCACCAGCAGATGAGCGGCCTCTACCTGGGTGGCCATGTCCGCCAGCATGAGCTGAATGGCCTGGTGCTGGCCAATGGGCCTGCCGAACGCCTCGCGCTGCTGGGCGTACCGGATGGCCGCCTCCAGCGCTGCTCGGGCAATGCCCACGGCCCGGGCCGCCACGTTGATGCGCCCCACCTCCAGGCCGCTCATGATGTGATAGAACCCCTTGCCTTCCTCGCCGCCAATGAGGTTGGCAGCGGGCACCCGGTAGTTGTCAAAGGCGAGTTGGCAGGTGTCGATGCCCTTGTATCCCAGCTTGGGGATGTCCCGGATGACCTCAAAGCCTGGCCCCTTCTCGGCTATGAAGATGCTGATGCCCCTGTGGGCAGGCTGGGTGGTAGGGTCCGTCTTGGTGACGACCGCGAAGGTGTTGCCGTGGCGACCGTTGGTGATGAGGGTCTTGCTGCCGTTGATGATGTACTCGTCGCCGTCCCGCACCGCCCGGGTCTGGATAGCCGCCACGTCGCTGCCCGCATTGGGTTCGGTGATGCAAATCCCGCCGCGCTTCTCTCCCCGCGCCATGGCGGGCAGGAACCGCTCCTTCTGCTCCTGGGTCCCGTTGACGGTCACCATGTACGCCATGATGAGGTGGGCGTTGATGACGCCGCTGAGGCTCATCCATCCCCGGCAGAGCTCCTCGATGATGAGGGCGTACGTGACGGTATCCAGGCCCAGGCCGCCGTACTCCTCGGGAATGATGGCGCCGAGGAGCCCCAGTTCTTTCATCCGTTCAACGAGAGCAAAGGGGTACTCGTTGTCGTGCTCCATCTGGCTGGCCACGGGCATGACCTCATCCTTCACGAAATCCCGGATGGTGGAGACGATGCCTCGCTGGGTTTCGGTAAGCTGCGCCATGGTCCGCTCCTCGGGCTCCGCCCCCGTCAGACAGCAGGCACCGCTGCGGGACGCCTGGGGACAAGCACATGCCGCCGGAAGGTGAGCACCCGTTCTCCCCGCTGGTTGTGGGCCCGCACCTCCAGGTAGACCACGCCGCGGTCAGACTTGGTGCGGGACGGCCGGACGTCCAGGACCTCGCTCTCCGCGTAGACGGTATCGCCGATGAATACGGGCCCGTCGTGGGTGATCTTCTCGTAGTCGAGGGCGGCGATGCCCTTGCCGCTGGTGTCTTTCACCGCCATCCCCACGGCCAGGCTGAAGACGTAGGTGCCCACCACCAGGACCTTGCCATGGCCGATGGTCCTGGCATACTCCTCATCGAAGTGGATGGGGTTGTGGTTCATGGTGAGCAGGCAAAAGAGGTGGTCGTCCATCTCCGTGATGGTCTTCCCGGGCCAGTGCTTGTACACGTCGCCCACCCGGAAGCCCTCAAGATAGCGGCCAAACACCTCACGCCCATCGTGCACGGTCATGACAGGTCGCCTCCTTGTGGCGCGCCCGCGCTCTCAGGCTGGACGGATTGTATCATCTACGGGCAGGCGAGGGAATGCCAGGGCCGCCGGGCGCCCGCCGGTGAGAGGGCCTGGTCTGAACCCTAAATCACGCCTTTTTCCTGGAGGAGGGCCAGCTTCGCATCGCTGTAGCCGAGCAGGCTGCCATACACGTCGCGGTTGTGCTTGCCCAGGCGAGGCCCAGGGGAGGGGATGTGCCCGGGGGTGAGGCTCATGCGGGGCACGATGCCAGGCATGCGAACTTTGCCCAGCACCGGATCCTCCAGCTCCACCAGGGTGCCCCGCGCCAGGTACTGCGGGTCCCGAAAGATGTCCTCGATGCTGTAGATAGGGCTGACGGGCACCTCGTGGGCATCCAGGAGCTCCACCACGGGCCTCAGGTCCAAGGTTCTTGTCCAGGCCGCAACCAGGCTGTCCACCTCCTCCCGGCGCTGGAGCCGGGAGGCAGCGGCGGCGTAGCGAGGGTCTGTCGCCAGCGCCTCTCTCCCCATGGCCCTGGCCAGCCGCTGGAACATCCTGTCATTGGTGCAGGCGATGGCCACCCACTTGCCGTCGCGGGTGGGATAGTGGTCATGGGGCACGGCGTGGGGTGTGGCCGAGCCCATGCGCTCTCGCACCTGGCCCAACAGGTGGTAGGTGAGGGCGAGGTTGTCCAGGAGCCGGAAGACGCTCTCGTAGAGGGAGACATCTATGCACTGGCCCAGGCCAGTCCTGTGGCGGTGCTGAAGGGCCGCCAGGGCGGCGTAGGCGGCGAAGAGGCCCGCGGCGTAGTCGGCGATGGTGGCCGAGCCTGGGTTCACCGGGGGCTGGTCCGGATGGCCGGTCAGATAGGTAATCCCGCCGAACGCCTGGGCGATCCTCCCGAAGCCCGCCTTCGAGGCGTAGGGGCCTGTCTGGCCGTAGGCCGAGATGCGCACCATGATGAGGCCTGGGTTGAGCCGCTTGAGGCTGTCGTAGCCCAGGCCCCACCCCTCCAGGGTGCCCGGGCGGAAGTTCTCCACCACCATGTCGCACCGCTGGATCAGGTCCCGGACGATCTCCTGACCCTCGAGCTTCCGCAGGTCGCAGGTGACGCCCTTCTTGGTGCGCGCCTCCTGAAGCCAGAGCAGGCCCACTCCTTTGTGCGTCTCGCCCAGCCGGCGAAGAGGGTCCCCCTCGCCGGGCATCTCGACTTTGATCACCTCCGCCCCGAACTCGCCCAGCAGCGTGGCGCAGAAGGGGGCGGCGATGAAGGTGGCCAGGTCCAGCACTCGAATCTCTTCTAGTGCCTGACGCTTCTCTTGCTTCACGGTCCTCCTCCCGCCAGTACCTGTAGTGGGGGCTGACTCAGAGGTGCGCCGTTGCGTGGCTCAGGTCGGCGCTTCGGTGTTCCGGCGTTGTTCGGTGCCTCGTGGGGCCGGCGGCCAACGGGTACGCGATTGATCGTCACCCCACCCGGGCCCGGAGCCATCGACCCCAGAGAAAGTAGGGGACAAACATGGCGACCCGCAGCATCAGGGCGAGGCTCGCCGCCCAGGCGATCCCCAAAGCGCCCAGGTGGGCCAGCGCGGGCAAGGTCGCCGACAGGGGGCCGACGCTGAGGGTGGAGGAGGCTCCGGTGAGCATCAGGGCCAGGGGGACCTGAACAGCCAACGTGGTCACCAGGGTCACGATCATGGGGGCGACGGTGTCCCCCGCTGTGTTGAAGGAGCCGACGAAGACCTGGCTTATGTTGAGGGCCAAGTAGCCGACGGCTTCGATGCGCAGCCAAGTGGCGCCGAAGGCCACCACCTCCGGGTCCCGAGTGAACAGGCGGACAAAAGTGGGTGCAAAGACGAAGAGGAGGGCCACGGAGGCGAGCCCCAGCATCCCGGCGTATCCTATGGCCCAGAGGGCAGTGGTGCGGGCCCGGCCCGGGTTGCTAGCCCCCAGGTTCTGGCCGACCAGGGTTCCGGAGGCGTCGCCGAGGCCGCCGCTGACGGCGTGAACGATGCTCTCCGCCCTCCGGCTGAGAGTGATGGCCGCCAGGGCTAGCGTGCCGAAGGGAGCCGCCAGCCCCACGATGATGAGCCTGACGAAGTTCCGCTCCAGGCGGGTTATACCGGCCGGCATGCCCATCCTGGTGAGACTCCAGAGCCTTGGCGGGTCCAGATGGTATCCCCGCAGCGTGAGGTGAAGGCGAGAGGTCCCTGCAAAGAGGACTTTCAAGTTCCAGGACGCTCCCAGCATCTGGGCGAGGAGGTTGGCCAGGGAAGCGCCCACAATACCCAGGTGCGGGAACCACCACCACCCGAAGATCAGGAAGGGGGTTAGGCTGACGTGAACCGCGCGGGTCAACATGGCGGCCTTCATGGGGGTGACGGCATCTCCCGAGGCCTGGAGGGCCGCGCCGCTGTTATTGCGCAGCCCTATGCCCGCTATGCCGATCAGCTCCAGGCGCAGGTAGCCGGCGGTGGCGCTGACGACATCCTCCCCGACGCCCAGGAGCCGCAGGAGGGGGACGGCGAAGAAGACCCCTAGCAAGATCATTAGGAGAGAGAAGAGAGCCGTCAGGGTGAAACCCTGGAGGGTCACGTGGTTCGCCAGGGGGAGGTCATTGGCTCCAATGGCGCGGGAGACATGGGCGCGCAAGGAGATGTCGAGGCCGCCGCGCCCCGTCATGGCGAGATTCTTGTAGACCTGGGCGATGCCGACGCCGGCCAGGGTGCTGATGCCCAGAACGCCGGCCCAGATGGCGTCAATGGCCTGGTCAATGGCACTGAGCCCCTCCTCCACCATCCGGGGCCAGGCGAGCCACCATAGGTTCCTGGGGATGCTACCCCGGGTAAGGTTCCGAATTGGCCGGGAGGAGCCGCCCGGCTCCGGGGCGTTTGCCAGGGAGAGACCCTGGGCCGCCATGGGGGGCCGAGCCCGTTGAGGAATGTGATCCGCCAACCTTTTTCCTTGCTGGCCTGGGAGAGCTTCGCGTGCGAAAGGTTTAGACTACCCCTTTTGCCGCCGGGGGTCAATGCGCCGACCTAGTACCTGCTGTCGGAAAAGGGCACTATGATCAACCGCTCGTGGTGAGCCTGTCGAACCATACGAGCGGAGGGAAAGTCCCGCTCAGGTCCTTCGACGGTGCTCAGGATGAGCGGGACTTGAAGTATGACATGTTTACGCGGATTCACGTCATTAGATAGTAGCAGGGCCGGCAGCGGCGGGAGGGAACGAACGAGCGGCTTGTACATTGCCCTGCTCGTTGGATATAGTAGCCGTGGGTGAACGCCCCGCCGAGGAGGGTTGCCACAATGCAAGAGGAGGGACCTGGGGAAATGCCGTCGGCCCTGGAGGGGGTCCTGGTGCTGGACTTGGGCCAGGGCATCGCCGGGCCGTTCTGCGCCAAGCTACTGGCTGACTTCGGAGCCGACGTCATCAAGGTGGAGCCGCCAGGAGGTGAGGCTGGAAGAAGCATGGGGCCGTTTTTCCACGATGATCCTCACCCCGAGAAGAGCCTCTTCTTCCTGCTCCTCAACCTGAACAAGCGAGGTATCACCTTAGACCTGGGGACCGCGACGGGTGCCCACGTGTTCAAGGAGCTGGTGACCAAGGCGGACGTGGTGGTGGAAAACGGTCCTCCGGGGCACCTGGCGTCTTTTGGCCTGGGCTACGAAGACCTGGCCCAGGTGAACCCGGGGATCATCGTCACGTCTATCACCCCTTTCGGCCAGAACGGGCCCCACAGCCGATTCAAGGGCGAAGAGATCGTGGAATACGCCATGAGCGGCATCATGTACTTCAGCGGTAGCACGGACCGGGAGCCCCTCAAGCACGGCGGTTTCCAGGCCCAATACGACGGTGGCCTCAACGGTGCCGTGGCCACGGCCTTCGCGCTGCTCCTCCGGGACCTCACGGGCCAGGGGGAGCACGTGGACGTCTCCCTTCAGGAGGCAGTGAGTTCCACGCTGGTGCTGAACCAGCCCTACTACTCCTGGAACGGGGGAGTCCAGGGGCGCAGGACCCCGGGGGAGCTTCTGTGGCGGAACATCATGCCGTGCAAGGACGGCCACTTCATCGCCCAGGACGGCGGCGGCGCGAGCTGGGACGACATCGCCGATTTCTTTGGGCGCCCCGAAATGAAGGACCCCAAGTTCAGTGTGCCGGATAGCCGGCTGCGCCACGGGAAGGAGCTGGACCAGATCGTCCTTGAGGCAGCGAAGGACCGCACCCGGCACGAGATGTTCCGCACGGCCTGCGAGCAGTACCGGATTCTCTTTGGCATCGTCCAGTCGCCGGAGGACCTGGCCAACTGCCCTCAGCTTGCCTACCGAAGGTTCTACCAGGAAGTGGACCATCCCGTGATTGGGAGGATCAAGGTCCCCAACAAGATCATCGCCATGAGCGAAACGCCTTGCCGCTACCGCGCCCCGGCGCCTCTGCTAGGGGAGCACAACCAGGAGGTGTACACGGGCCTCCTGGGCTACCGGAAGGAAGAGGTCGTGCGGCTTCGAAAGTTGAACGTCATCTGAGGAGCGCCATGAACAGGCTTCCGCTGGAAGGGGTCCGCGCCGTCGAGTCGAGCTACGTCTACGCCATGCCCCTGGCCGCCTCCCTGCTTACGGACCTCGGGGCGGAGGTGATCAAGGTGGAGGGCCTCTCCCGGATCGACACGACCCGGGGCGGCTTCTACGGCGGCGCAACCCCTGATAATGTCCCCGGCCCAGACCCCTGGAACCGGACGTCTACCTACCAGCAGTTGAACAGGGGGAAGAAATCCCTGGTGCTGGACCTGCGCCGCGATGAGGGGCGCAGGGTCCTCAAGGACTTGATCAAGGTGAGCGACATCTATATCGAGAACTTCACGCCCCGGGTGCTGCGCGGCTGGGGGATGGACTATCCCAACCTGGTCAAGATCAAGCCGGACCTTATCATGGTCTCCAACACCGGCTACGGCCATGGGGAGGGGCCGTACTCCCAGTGGCCCGCCCAGGCCACCACCATGGAGGCGACTCACGGCCACTGTTACGTGACGGGCTACCGGGGGGGTGTTCCCTCCAAGGTAGGCCAGTCCTTTGTGGACTTCCTCTCCTGCTGGGCCGCGCTGTACACCATCGCCCTGGCACTCCGCCACCGCAGGCGCACGGGGAAGGGGCAGTGGATCGACCTGAGCATGTACCAGATGGGAGCTTACTGGGTCAGCGACTACGTCCTGGACTGGATTGCCAACCGGCGGCTTCCGGAACGCATCGGGGACCGCCACCCATGGCGGGCCCCCCAGGGATGCTACCCTTGCGCCGGAACAGACCAGTGGTGCGCGATCTCCGTGGGCGGTGATGGGGAGTGGTCGGCGCTGTGCCGCGTCATGGGCAGGCCTGACCTTGTAGACGACTCTCGGTTTGCCACCGGACCGGGGCGCCTGGAGCACCACGATGCCCTGGACCAGATCATCTCGGAGTGGACCAAGGGGCTGGACAAGTTGAAGGTGATGGAGCTCCTTCAGGCGGCGGGGGTCCCCGCGGGGCCGGTCTTCGACGCTCGCGACGTGAATGCCAACCCCCACTCCTGGGCACGCGGCTTCTTGCAAAAGGTAGCCTTCCCGGAAGAGTGGCACATGGGCAAGCGGGTGTTCATGGGGCTCCCCTGGCGGTTCGGTCAGGAGCCTTTCCAGATCGTCGGGCCCGCGCCTGGTCTGGGGCAGGACAACCACACCATTCTCCGCCAGCTTCTCGGCTACCCGGAGGCGGAGGTCCGAGGACTGGAGGAGGAGCGCATCATCGGGACGGTCCCGGCGGAGCCACCGGCGGTCCCCAAGCTGACCCTGGAGGACGAGGTGCGGCTGGGCCGGCTGGCCTACTACGACTCGGACTACAAGGAGCGGCTCGGGATATAGTACGCTGAGAAGGGGCTGCTGCGCGGGCCCGTAGCTCAGTGGCAGAGCGGCCGGCTCATAACCGGTTGGTCGCAGGTTCGATCCCTGCCGGGCCCACCAACAGAGGCCTGCGTTCCCCCGTCGGTGCTTTCCGTTCCCTCAGCAGGGTGTTTTCTAAGCCGAAGGCCCCTCTTCCCCCGCCAGATTGCTTCGCTCGCCAGCTTGCTCGCAACGACGAGGGGCGAGCACCCTTCGTTTAGTCGTCGTTGCGAACCCCGACACAGTCGGGGTGTGGCAACCTGGTGGAGAGGGGTGGTCACCATCTTCCATCTACCCGTTCCTCTGTTCCATGTACACCTTTGGAAACACCTCCTCAGGGGTGCCGCTCCGCCGCCGTTCCTGCCGCCACTCCGGCCGGCTGCGGCGGGGCGGTGCGATGGCGGGGTGGAGGAGCGAAGAAGAGGACTACGGCGCTGAGCAGGTCGATGGCCATGACCACGGAGAAGGCCAGCCGGTACTTGTAGGTCGGGCTGAACAGAAGGCCCACCACCACGGGCATGGCGGCCCTGGATACCACGTCGAAAGGATGGTAGGCGCCCTGGATGCTGCCCAGGAAGGCCCTGCCGAAGTACTCCGCCCAGATGACGGAGACGAAGGTGTGAAAAGCACCGCGCATGAGGCCCGCGAAGACGCCGTAGACGAAGAGGAGGGCCAGGGAGCGGGGGTCCATGAGGAGGAGCAGCGAGGCGCCGGTCCCCAGGAAAGCAACGATGAGCAGCCGCTGGACCCGGAAACGCTCCGCCAGGAACCCTGCGGAGAGCTTGGAGAAGAAGGAGGAGATGCCGAAGATGAAGAGCACGCTGGCGGCATCGGCCCTGCTGAACCCTGCGTCGAGCATGGCCGGGACCTGATGGAGCGTCACCCCCGAGACGGCCCCCTCCGCCAGCAAGAGTCCCAGCCCCAGCAGCCAGAAGCTCCGGGTACGCGTGGCCATGGCCAGGGTCCATGGCGTCTCTTCCTGGCGCCGCCTGGTGGCCTTTTGGGCAGGCCCCTGGCCCCCCTGCTGGGCCTCGTCGCCGTCTGGGTGGAGGCCCATGCTCTCCGGGGACTTGCGCATGAAGGCCAGAGACGTGGGGATGACGAGGACCCAGACCATTGCCCCCAGGACCACCCAGGCGAGCCGCCACTCCAGCACTCCGATGAGGACCTGGGTAAGGGGAGAGAAGAGCGTCACCCCTGTGGAGAAGCCCATGGTCACCAGGGCGATGGCCCGCCCTCGCCTGCGGACGAACCAGCGGGCAGCGGTGACCGTGCCGATGAAGCGCCCCATCCCTGCGGAGGCCGTGATCCCCAGGACCGCCAGGACGAGGGCAAGCTGCCAGAACTCCCGTACCGCTCCCAGGGCCATGATGACGAAGCCGCTGAAGAGGGCGCCCACGACGACGAGCATCCTGGGACCGTACCGATCCAGCAGGTGGCCGACCACGGGGCCGGTGAAGCCGTCGGTAAACGTTCGAATGGAGAAGGCGAAAGAGTACACCGCGCGGCTGATGGCCAAGGCCTTCGTCATGTCGGCCATGAAGAAGCTGGCCACGTGGGGCCCAGCGACGGTGCCCGCCAGGTCGTTGAGGAAGCCGGCGAGGACCACCCACCAGCCGAAGAACACACGCTGGCGGGGTTTCTGGCCCCCGGCGGGTTGTAGGGAGCTCATCGCCGCATTATCTTTCGCCTCTGGGCTCTTCAACGGGGCCCATCGGCCCTTCCCGAATAGGCTCCCCGCTACTGCGGCGAGGAGCTTTCAGGGAGGTTGCCATTTCCTTCGGCGCAAACACCGGTGGGCGCAATTATAGAGGCAGTGCTGGCTGGGCACAACGGGACCCGCGCCCGGGAGGCCGGAGTGTTGCGGCGGCTGGCCCATCCCGGTATACTGCGTCGGGACCTTTGCGGAAGGAGGAACGTTCCGGTCAAGCTGAAGATGAACATCTTCTTCGATGTGGACTATACCCTGGTGGGTGGAATGGATGGCTCCCTGAGGCCGGGTGTCCGTGAGGTCTTTCAGCGCCTCAAGAAAGACGGGCACCATATCTACGTGTGGTCGGGGGTCGGTCCCAGATGGCACGAGGTCCGGCGGCACCAACTGGAATCCCTGGTGATCGACTGTTTTACCAAGCCCATCACGGACTACTACCAGCAGATGAAGGCCATGAACCTCCCGGTGGAGCCAGACCTGGTGGTGGACGACTTCCCCCAAGTAGCCCAGGCCCTGGGAGGCATCTCCGTCGCTCCGTACACCTTCGAGAACGCCAACGACCGGGAGATGGAGCGCGTGTACCAGACCATCTCCTCCTACGCCCAGAACGGCCATAGCGACGACCACCGCTTCGCTCCCAAGCTCCAAAAGTAACGCGGCTGCCCGCGTCAGCCCCATGGTTGCCCCGTTGGCTGGCACACCAGACAGCAGGAGGGCCTGGAAGGTGCGAGACTCCAGGTCCTCTCTTCTTTGCCCAGAGGAGCGGCCGGAGTTACAGTAGTAGGGACGGCGCCATGCCTATCCGCATCCTGGACCCGGCCGTTGCCGCGCAGATCGCCGCTGGCGAGGTGGTGGAGCGCCCCGCTTCGGCCGTCAAGGAGCTGGTGGAGAACTCTCTGGATGCTGGTGCCACCCGGGTCACCGTCGAGGTCCAGGGAGGTGGCCTGGACGTCATCCGGGTCGCCGACGATGGGGAGGGCATCCCTGCCTTGGATATGGCCCTGGCCTTTGAACGGCACGCCACCAGCAAGATCGTCCAGGCCAGCGACCTGCACGGCATCGCCACGCTGGGGTTCCGAGGCGAGGCCCTGCCCAGCATCGCCGCGGTCGCCCGGGTGAGCCTGACCAGCCGGGTGCGAGACGCCCAGCAGGGCGCCGCCATCCGCCTGCGGTGGGGGGTGGTGGAGGCCCAGGGCCCGGCCGGATGTCCCTCAGGCACGGTGGTGACGGTGGAGGGCCTGTTCGAGAACGTTCCTGCAAGGCGGAAGTTCCTGCGGTCCGCGACAGCCGAAACCTCTCGCGTTCGCCATCTGGTGGAGCAGTTTGCCCTGGCCTTCCCCCACGTTCGGTTCCAGCTCTTGCAGGATGGGAGGGAAAGCTTCCGGACCCAGGGGGACGGCAGTCTCTTGACTGCGCTGGCCCAGGTGTACGGCGCGGAGGTGGTCGAGCACCTCCTGGAGGTCAGGGGGGACCAGCAGGAGGGCGGGCGTACCTGGGGCTACGTCTCGGCTCCCCAGTACCACCGGGCCAACCGGGGCGCCATCAACTTCTACCTCAACCGGAGGTGGGTCCAGAGCAGGTTGCTCCTTCAGGCGGTGGACGAATCGTACCGGGGTTTCCTCATGGAGGGGCGCCACCCCCTGGCGGCCCTGCACCTGGAGGTTCCGCCCGAAGAGGTGGACATCAACGTGCATCCCACCAAGAGGGAGGTGAGGTTCCGTCACGAAGGACCGGTCTTCACTTTGGTCCTGCGGGCGGTCCGCGAGACGCTGGTCGCGAGGTCCCCCGTTCCCGTGGTGACGCCGGAGGTGGCCAGCTTTAGCGCCTTGCCCCAACAGGTGCCCGCCGGTTTTCCGCCCGCGGGCGATGCTGCACCTCCAGGCTTGCGGACGGACAGGCGCGAACAGAAAGAAGGCTCCGGAGGTTCGTTGATTCCCAGGGCCCAGGTGCAGGGGCTGCGGGTGCTGGGCCAGGCCAGCGGCACGTACATCGTTGCCGAGGGCCCAGGAGGCGTCTATCTCATCGACCAGCACGCTGCTCACGAACGGGTCCTCTTTGAGGAGGTGGGCGCCAGGGCCAGCCAGCGCCACCCAGATGCCCAGGGTCTGCTGGCGCCCGTGACGGTGGAGCTGGAGCCGTCCCAAGTTGAGACCCTGGACACCTGGAAAGAGCTGCTGGCCCAGTACGGCTTTGAGGGCGAACCCTTCGGCGGACGGACGTATCTCCTTCGCTCCGTGCCCGCGAGCCGGAAGGACACGAGCCCGCAGGCGCTCTTGACCGTGGCGCTGGATATGCTTTCGCGCGCTCGCGGCCCCTCCGAGGCAGGAGACAGCCTCGCGGCCTCCATCGCGTGCCACCGGGCCGTCCGCGCCGGCGACCCTCTGACCCAGGACGAGATGGCGGCCCTGGTACGGCGGCTGGAGCAGGCGGCCGCTCCCCACTCCTGCCCCCATGGCCGTCCTACCGCAGTGCACTTGAGCGACAGCAGGCTGGAGCGCGAGTTTGGCCGCAGGTAGCCTGAAGGGGCCCATGGACGCCTTGCCCCGTACTGTCCTTCTGGCCACGGACAACGTGGCGAAGCAGAAGCGGCTGTCGTGGCTTCTGGAAGGGTTGGAGTTGCAGTTTGTGACACCGGCCCAACTCCCTTCCAGGCCGGGGCTCCGGGAGGAGGGCCGGTCCCACCGGGCCAACGCCGTCCGCAAGGCCACGGCATGGTCTCTGGCCTTCGGGGGAACGGCCATCGCCTCCGACGGCGGTCTGGTGGTCCCCGCTCTGGGGGCCCGTTGGAGGAGCCTGCATACCCAGCGCTTCGCCGGCAGCGAGAGGAGCGATGCGGAGAGGGCGACGGCGCTGCTTGACCTGGTCGGGCCTCTCGCGGGTCAGCAGCGGAGGGCGTACTGGCGGGAGGTGGTGGCCATCGCCGAGGCGGGACGGCTGCTCAGGACCTTCCAGGTCCGCGGCGGCGAGGGGGTCATCGCTTCCACCTTCGCCCGGAAGGACATCCGGGACGGGTTCTGGGTGGGGGCGCTCCTGCACTTTCCCAGCGTCGGAAAGCCGTACGCGCGCCTGACACCGGAGGAGCTTCGTCGGGTCGGAGACCACTGGGCGGCGCTCCGTTCCCGGGTGCGTCGGTGGGCAACCGAGACCTGCAGAGATAGCGAGAGAGCGAGCGCATGAACGCCGAAGTCGTGATCATCGGCGCTGGCGCGGTGGGATGCGCCTCCGCCTACTTTCTGGCCCGGGCCGGCATGAAGGTGACGGTCCTGGAGCGCGACAGCGTTGCCAGCCACGCTTCGGGCATGGCCTTTGGCGCCCTCAATCCCCTGGAAGGCATCCCCGAGCCGCTCGCGCCCATAGCGCAGGAGGGCCTGCGTCTTCATCGGGAGCTGGCGGAGACCCTCAGGGACGAGACGGGCGTAGATACGGAGTTCCAACACCATCCTGCATTCACCGTGGCCCTGGGGGAACAGGAGGAGCGGCGGCTCAGGAGCCGCCTCCCGTGGCTGAAGGCCCAGCCAGGATTCCAGGTCGAGTGGCACTCCGGGAAGGAGCTCCGCGCCAGGGAGCCAAGGCTTACCCCCAGGGTGGTCGGCGGCTATGTCACGGAGCCGGTGGGCCTCGTCGACCCCTACCGGTACACTCTGGCCCTTCTCCAGGCCGCTGAGCGCAGGGGCGCCACCGTCAGACATGGGACCGCACGGGGCCTCAGGTTCAACGGTGAGCGTGTGGTGGGCGTTGCGGTGGGCCAGGAGGAGGTCCCGTGCCAGGCGGTGGTCATCGCCATGGGGCCGTGGACTGGAGCGGCATCGGAGTGGCTGAGCATGCCGCTGCCCGTGGAACCCCTGAAGGGGGAGAACCTCCGGCTGCGGGTGGATGCGCCCCCTCTGCCGCACATAAGCTGGGGTCAGGGCGGGTGCGTCAGCAGGCCAGACGGCCTCATCACCGTGGGGTCAACGCAAGAGAGGGCCGGCTTTGACGAGACGCCCACCGCAGCGGGGCGCAACATCATGCTGGAGCGCGTCGTGGAGGTGCTACCTTACCTGGCGGCGGCTCAGTTGGTGAGACATACCGCCTGCTTGCGTCCGGTGACGCCCGACGGCCTGTTGTACCTGGGGCTGGTGCCTGGAAAAGCGGGGGTCGTCGTGGCGACCGGGGCCGGACGGAAGGGGATCCTCTACAGCCCCGTGGTCGGGCAGATCGTGGCCGAGCTGGTGGCCGAAGGCCACACCTCCTGGGACATCTCCGCCTTCTCCCTGGACCGTGCCGTGGGGGAGTTCCCGGAGCTTCCCCGGCCTGCGGCAGCCCGGGAATAGGAACGTGCTGGCCGGGGGACTAGAGGCTATTCGGGAAACCCTCACCCCCTGTACCCCCTCTCCCTTGGCAAGGGAGAGGGGGAAGGGATTGAATCTGGGGGACACCCCCAGACCCCTGGCAGAGGGGGCCGCGCCCCCTCTGCACTCCCCCTGAAGTGCATTTCCGAACAGCTGCTAGGGCAGGCGGACGCGGACGTGGCCCAGTTCGCTGTTCAAGGTGAGGCCGCTCGCCGCTTCCACCCGGGCGAGCCCCTCGCGCTCCAGCGTTGCCACCAGGCGGTACAGCCACGGCAGCTCGGTCACGGCGAACGTGGTTTTCACCCTGGTACCTAGCTCTTCCAGGGCCACGCTTTCCCCCGGGGGAAGCAGGCGAAGCTGGTGCACGATGCGCCCGCGGTAGTAGCGGGATGACCCTCGGAAGGGCTTCAGCCGAAGGGCACGGTAGGGACCGCGAGCCTCGGCGACGCGCTCGTTGGCCCGCTGCATCCAGAGCGCCGAACGGCAGTCGGCCCGAAGGGGGCACCGGGGGCACAGGGGCTTCCTGGACGTGCAGACGGTGGCGCCCAGGTCCATGAGGGCCTGGTTCCATGCGGGCGCCTGGCCTTCTGGCAAGGCCGCCACAGCCTCCTGGGCCAGGGCGCGGAGCTCTCGTTCCTGCGCCTTTGCCGGCCCCAAGAACAACCGCAGGAGCACCCGGCGGGCGTTGGTGTCCAGGACGGGCACGGGCGCGCCGAAGGCGAAGCACGCGACGGCGGCTGCCGTATACGGTCCGATGCCCTCCAGGCACCGCAGCAGCTCTGGCTCGTGCGGGAGGTCGCCGTCCCATCGGTGGACTGCCGCCTGGGCCAATCGGTGGAGACGCACCGCCCGCCGGTTGTAGCCCAGGGGTTCCCAGGCCCGGATCACGTCGGCGACAGGGGCATCCGCCAGGGCGTGCCAGGTGGGGAAGCAGGCCAGGAACTGGTCATACCGGGGCACGACCCGGCTGACCTGGGTCTGCTGGAGCATCACCTCGGCCACGAGGATGGCGTAAGGGTCTCGGGTGTGGCGCCAGGGCAGGTCCCGCTGCGCCCCCTGGTACCAGGCGAGGAGGCGCAGCATCCTCTCGCGGAAGGAGGACCGCGGCTCAGGGGGCTTGGGTGGCCGCTTCACCCGGAAGGCGTCTCCCGTAGCCAGACACGAGACGCCGCCTCCACGCCCAGGGCTGCCTCAGCCTGGGCCGTGCGGAAGACCAGCACGCCCCGGTAGTGACCGGCCTCCACGACGTGGACCTCCTGCCCGGGCAGGACGCCATGCTCCACCAAGAAGCACAGGAGCTGCTGGTCTTCCTCAGGAACGCGGTCCACGGCATACGTGGTGCCCGCCTGGGCCTTGTCCAGGGTCACCCGCTGCCCGGGAGGGGGCTGGTGCTCGCTTCCAGGGATGGGACGCCCGAAGGGGCAGGTGGTGGGATGACCGAGCCTCTCCCGGATCCTCGCCTCCACCTCTGGGGAGATACCGTGTTCCAGACGGTGGGCCTCCTCGTGGGCCTTGCACAGCTCCAGGCCCAAAA
The DNA here is from genome assembly GCA_016202425.1 of Chloroflexota bacterium. Taxonomy (GTDB): domain Bacteria; phylum Chloroflexota; class Dehalococcoidia; order Lucifugimonadales; family JACQOS01; genus JACQOS01. The sequence goes on along the minus strand of JACQOS010000156.1, from coordinate 819 downwards.
GGTCCACCACCAGCCGTTCGGCCAGCCGGTGGCGGCGGACCACCTCTTCCGCCAGGACACTGCCCCGTTCGGTGAGGCACACCCACTTCTGGGGGGTGACCGCCACCAGTCCCTCCCGCACCATGCGCCGGACCATCCCCAGAACGGACGGGAGGGAGGTGCCCAGGCCCTCCCCGGCCGGGAGGCGCCGGATGTATTCGGCCAGTTGCCCAGCCGTCGGCCAGGGGCCCTCCTCCCGGAGGACATACAGGGAGAGGAGGTAGTTCTGGGCCGCCGGGGAGATCCACCCCGGAGCGTGCGGGCGACGGGGCTGCACGGCATCACTCCGTGCCGCCCCGGCTCTTCGAGGGGCTTTCCTGGATGCGGATACAGGAGGAGTTGCCATGAACGGAAGCGTATCGAATGGCAAGGGCGCTGTCAATGCCCACCCATTGCCGTGGGGTAAGCCCTATCACCGCAAGGCTGCCGGGGTCTTGACATGTGGCACGGTTCGTATTAGCATTGTCTCGTAGTTAGTGTATACTTATTCCATACATGTGTTTTACCTCATTGTTTGAGTATATTTCGACACATGAAGCGTCGGGCACCGGGACCCTGACGCGTCCCCTGCAGGAGAGCAACGTGCGGGCGGGCCAGGTCGGTCGGAAATTCCGGGAGCTGCCTGGACTCTAACAGGTTGGTGAAAAAGGAGGAGTCCAGAGTCCCGACCTGTCGGGACTCTGGCGGGGGTCTGGGGGTGTCCCCCACTGGGCACTGCCCAGACCCACGACTCGCTACCGTCGCCTGTCGCAGGTACGCTGCAACGCTGGTGCATGGGGG
>JACQOS010000020.1 GCA_016202425.1 Chloroflexota bacterium | reverse complement strand
GCCTTGAGGGTCAGCATGGACGGCAGGCCGATGCCGTAGAGCACGCTGGCCTGGGGATTGTTTCGCTCCGCCCGGATGCGGTTGATCGCCTCCCCCGCCGACAGGCGGAGGTGGGTCGTCTTCACCCCCGTCTTCTTCTCGAAGCCCTGGGCGATCGCGCTGGACGTCTTCTCCGGCGGTCCCAGATACAACGTGATCTTGCCCGCCGCGGCCGCGCGGTCCACCCGGAGCATCGCGGCGCCGGCGCCGGCCAGCATCATTCCCGTGAACTGCCTGCGAGTCACCTGTGCCATATTCCCCCTCCTCGTACGACGCGCATAGGTCGGATGGGGCCGGCCTCACTCCTTCAGGCCGGCCGTGAGAAAGCTCTCCAGGATGTACCGCTGGGCCAGAAGGTACGCTCCCAGGGCGGGGACGATGGCCATGGAGGCCGCCGCCATCAGCGGCCCCCAGTTGGTCCCGCCCTCCAGGTTCACGAACTCCTGCATCCCCACGGGCAGGGTCTTCATATGGGTGTCCGTGGCCACCAGCAGCGGCCACAGGTACTGGTTCCAGGTGTTGATGAAGAAGAGGATGGCCAGGGCGGAGATGGCTGTCCGCGTGGCCGGGACCACCACCCGCCAGAGGGTCTGCCAGGAATTCGCGCCGTCCAGGATGCTGGCCTCCACGAGGCTGCGCGGGAGGTCCTTAAAGGTCTGCCGGAGCATGAAGATCCCGTACCCCGTGATCACCTGGGGGATGACGAGGCCGGCATACGTGTTCAGCAGGTTCAGTTTCGACATCAGGAGGTAGTTGGGGATCATGGTGACCTGGAACGGCACCATCATGGTCGCGACGAACAGGGCGAACCAGACGTTCCGCCCCGGGACCGGGACCAGGGCGCAGGCGTAGGCGGCCAGGATGCTGGTGAGGGCTTGCGCCAGCGTCACCCCGACGGCCACCACCAGGCTGTTGAGGAACAGCCGCACGATGGGGACCTGGGTCATGGCCGTGTGAAAATTCGCCAGCGTGAAGGTTTCCGGCCAGAGGTGGAACGCCCCCGCGAAGATCTCGTGGGGCGGCTTCACGGCCGTGGAGAACATCCAGACCATGGGGAAGACGATCAGAAGACACGCCAGGCCCAACAGGGCGTGCACCCAGAACCCCCTAGCCACCATAGTGAACCCGCCGCTCCGCCAGAGTGAACTGCAGGAAGGTCAGCCCCAGGAAGATGAGGAAGATGACCATGGCCGCGGCCGAGGCGTAGCCCGCCCGGAAGTACTCGAACCCCAATTGGTACACGAGATAGCCGAGGTTGTTGCTGGCCTCGTTCGGCCCGCCATGCGTGAGGATCTGGGTCGGCACAAAGAGGTTCTGCGGGGCCAGGATGAACGTCGTCAGAAAGACGAAGAGGGTGGTGGGCGCAAGGATCGGCCACGTCACGTGGCGGAAGACCCGCCATTCCGAGGCCCCGTCCACGCGCGCCGCCTCCTGCATCTCGCGCGGGATGGCCAGGAGGCCGGCCAGGAACACGACGAAGTTGAAGCCCAGCGTCTTCCAGACGGTGACATTGATGATGCCCCAGATGGCCCAGTCGCCGGAACTGAGCCACCGCGGCCCCTCGATCCCGACGAGGCGCAGCGTGGAGTTCAGCACCCCGTACAGGGGATGGTACATCCACAGCCAGATCGCGCAGGCGATGGCCATGGAGATCACGGCCGGCGAGAAGAGCACTACCCGGCAGATGGTCTGAAGGCGGGGCGAGGCCCGCAGGACCAGCACCGCCAGGACCAGGGGGATCAGGACCGTGAATAGGGTGAGGGCCCCCGCGGCCTTCCCCGTATTGATCACGGCCAGCCAGAAGGCGCGGCTCCAGAACAGCTCGAGGTAGTTCTGCCACCCCACCGAGACCCAGGCGGGCGACACGAGGTTCCACTCGTAGAAGCTGAGGATCCCGCTGGCCACCAGGGGCCAGTAGACGAAGATCCCGGTCAGGATGGCGGCGGGCAGAAGGTAGAGGTACCCGGTGATTAGCACGCGCCGGCGTCGCCTCGCCCGCGCGACCTCTGCGAGCGAGAGCGGCGCCGGCGCCGCCTCGACGTATCCGGGTGCTGCCGTCAGCGATCGGTCCATCAAGGGTGTCTTGGCCCGGTGCTTCTACTTCGGGAGCAGCGCGTTTGCCTGCTGCGCCGTGTCCCTGAGAATGGCCTCGGCTGGTCGTTTCCCCTCCAGGATCTCCTCCCGCGCCTTGATGAAGATCTTGGTGACCTCCAGGCCGCGCGGGCCGGGGAAGCTCACCCACGGCTTGGCATAGGGGAAGGTTGCCAGGGCGGCCTGCATCAACGGGTTCTCGTCGAAGAAGGGCTTCAGGTACTTCGGGTCGGTGGCCGTCTCGGCCCGGGGCGGCAGATACCCCGTCCCCTTGGTCCAGATCGTCGCCCCCTCCGGCGAGAGCAGGTACTTGATCCACTCCCAGGCGGCCTTCTCCTGGGCGGGGTCGTTGGCGAAGATCAGCAGGGCGTTGCCGCCCGTCGCCGTGGCTAACGGCTTGGTCCCGAACCGGGGAACCGGCGCCGTGCGGACCTGGAAGTTGTTTGCGTTCTTCCGCATGTGCTCCTGCCGGCCGATGGTTGTTATGCACATGGCCACGTGGCCGCTAAGGAAGGCCTGGATGCCCTCCTCCCACGTCATGTTGGCGGCCAACTTGGTCTTGTTCGCCATGTCCTGCCACATCTGGAAGGCCTCGGTGGCCTGCGGTGCGTCCCAGCCCACGCGCTTGCCGTCCTCCGATAACGGCCGGCCGCCGCTTCCCCAGACCAGCGTCTGCTCCATCCAGTCGTCATTCGGCTGCTGCAGGTAGATGGCGAACTTCCCCGTCTTCTGCTTGATGGCCTGCCCCATCCGCTGGACCTCGTCCCAGGTCTGGGGCGGCTGGTCCGGGTTCAGGCCCGCCGCTTTGAACAGATCGGCGTTGTAGTACATCACCGGCGTGCTTACCCCGAAGGGGATCCCGTGCTGCACCCCGCCGAACTGCCCCAGGACCATGATGTTGTCGGGGATCCCCTTGAAGAAGGCAGGGTCGCTCTGCCGGTACTTGTCCAGGGTCACGTGCGGGAACTGGCCGGCCGCGTAGGCCAGCAGGTTGTACCCGATCTGGGCGACGGCCGGCGGGCGCTTGGCGGCCAGGGCGACCTGCAACTGCTGCATCAGGCCCGTATAGACCCCCGGCTGGAATTTCTCGATCACCTTGATGTCGGGATGCTTCGCCTCGAAACGGGTCACCAGCTCCTTCAGGGCCGGCCCACCAAACGTGGGAGAGTTGATGTGCCAGTATTCAATCGTCAACGGGCTCGCCGCAAAGCCCGGCGCTGGCAAGACCGCCAACCCCGCAGCAAGCACCGGGAGCACCGCTATCATCCACTTCGCCAATTGTCTGCGCATTTCCCCCCTCCTCGTGGTTGCTGGGCTCGGCGTCTCGCCCCTCTCCCGCCGAACCGACCGCGCATGTACAGGGCAGCCCCCCCTCACCGGTCGGGCTGCCTCGCCTCCAGGGCCAGCGGGGCGATCCTGACCTTTGCCCGCAACGCCTCGACCGATCCGGGCTCCACCACCCCCGGTCTGAGGCACAGCGTGTTCGCCGTCCCCGCGGCGACCCCCAGGGCGAGGGCCTGAGGCGGATCGTCGCCGCGCAGGACGGCCACGGCATACCCGCCCAGGAAGGCGTCCCCGCTCCCCACCGTCATCAGCGGCGCCACTGGGGGCGCCTCGGCCAGGAGCGCCGCCTCGGGTCCGACCCAGACCGCCCCTCGGCCCCCGAGTGTGACCACCAAATTCCCACGACTGAGCACCTTTCGTCCCAGCCCCGCCAACTCTTCAGGGCCCCGCGCGGCCCGCCCGGTCAGCGCGGCGAACTCCTCCTCGTTCACCTTGATCAGGTCAGGTCCTGCCGACACCGCCTGCCGCAAGGCTTCGCCTTCGGCATCCAGGAAGACCCGTCCCCCGCTTCGCCGCACCTCGCCGACCAGTCGGGCATACAGGTCGTCCCCCACGCCGTGGGGCAGGCTTCCAGCCAGAACCAGGAGGTCCGAGGCTCGCGCTAGCTCTCCCACCCGGCGCACAAGCTTTTCCACCGCGGGTGCGTCCACTGTGATCCCGGGCTCCAGCAGCCGGGTCTCCGCTCCGCCGGATGGGTCCACGACCAGAATATCTTCCCGCGACTCACCTGCGACCTCCAGGAAGTCCTCCTGGATGCCGCGCGCTTCGAGGTCCTTGCGGATCCAGTCGCCCGTCCGGCCCGCCACAAATCCGGTGCAGATCACCTCAGGCACGCCCAGCAGGCGGGCGGTCTTGGCCACATTCAGGGCCTTTCCTCCGGCGACGGGCACCACAGTCTCCAGGCGATATATCCCGCCCGCCTGAAATCCGGGGACGACGTAGGTCTTGT
>JACQOS010000155.1 GCA_016202425.1 Chloroflexota bacterium | reverse complement strand
GCTACCGTCGCCTGTCGCAGGTACGCTGCAACGCTGGTGCATGGGGGTGCAGGGCGAGCCCTGTCCCCCTTCCTGGCCAGGAAAGGGGGCGAGGGGGATGGTCGGAAGGGTTTTTCGGCACCGGCCTAGGGGAGCCCTGGGGTGTGAGGCGAAAGGAGGGCCCGGATGGTAGGGCTCAACAAGGTGATGATCATTGGCAATGTGGGCACGGACCCCGAGATGCGCTACACGCCTAACGGGAACCCGGTCACCTCGTTCCGCATGGCGACGAGCCGGACGTACACCTCTCCCGACGGCGAGAGGCGCCAGGATACGGAGTGGTTCACCGTTGTCGCCTGGAACCAACTGGCGGAGCAGTGCAACCAGTATCTGACCAAGGGAAGGCGCGCCTACGTGGAGGGGCGCCTTCGGAGCCACACCTGGGAAGGCACGGACGGCCAAACGCGCTTCCGCAACGAGATCGTTGCCGACCGGGTGCTGTTCCTGGACCGGGCTCCCATCGGCCAGCCCCCGGCCACGGAGAAAGGTACGCCCGCCGCCGCCGAGGCTGACCAGGAGGCTGGACCCCTGGAGCCCGAGGAGCTTCCCTTCTGAGGGGGTGGGTCCGCCATCCCCAACGGAGGGCGTGGAGGAGCAAAGCATGACAACACGTGGCCGGGCCGCACCCCGCAGGCGCGAGGGTCGGCCAAGGTTCTACACGCGCAGGAGGGTCTGCGCTTTCTGTGTCGACAAGGTGCGGGTGATCGACTACAAGGACGTAGGCCGCCTCAGGCGGTACCTCTCGGACCGCGTCAAGATCGAGTCCCGAAGGAAGAGCGGGACCTGCTCCAAGCACCAGCGGGGCCTCGCGTTGGCCCTCAAGCGGGCCCGACACCTTGCCATGCTCCCGTTCACCCATGAGCACATGTTCCCCCTGGGGACCGTCAGGCCCCCTGCTCCCGCCCCCCAACGGGTTGGTGAAAAAGGAGGAGTCCAGAGGGGCGCAGCCCCGGAGCCTGCCCTGAGCCAAAGCCCTCGAGCCGAAGGCGAAGGGGAAGTCGAAGGGGCGGGGGTCTGAGGGACACCCCCTAGCGGGGGCGCCGGGAGCAGCGAAGGGGCGAGGTCTCCCGCTGGTGGGACAGGGGCGGTGAGCCTCCTGGAAGGATTGGCAAGATGACCATGCGTTCCCGAGCCCCAGGGCCTCCGAGCGGCCAGCGGCGCAGCGCACGAGCGCGCTGGCAGAAGGAACGCCGCCAGCAGCGGTGGCTCTGGCTGATGGGAGCGGTAGTCCTGTTCGTTGTCCTTGCCATCCCTGCCTATGGGTACTACGCGACGTTCGTAGCACCGCCGCGGAGGACCGTGGTCGCGGTGAACGCGGTGAGCTACACCCTGGGGGACCTGGTGAAGCTCACCAGGGCTTTTGCCCTTGCCGGGGCCGCCTTCGGCCAGCCACCCAACTACGGGACCCTCCCCTTCGAGATGCTGGAGTTCCTGCGGGACAGCGAGATCATCCGGCAAGCCGCGCCCGACAGGCTTGGGGTGCGGGTCACGCCGGAGGAGCTGGAGCAAGACAAGCGGAACCGGTTCTATCCGACCCCAGGGGCCGGAGAGCAGACCAACGTCGAGGCCCTGGAGCGGGAATACCGGGAGCGGTACCGGCAGTACTTGAATCTGACCCAACTGTCGGAGGAGGAGGACCGTGACCTGGCGCGGCGCCGGCTCCTTCGGGAAAAGGTCCGGGAGATCATGAGTGCCCAGGTCCCATCCGTGGCGGAGCAGGTCTACGTGCACTGGATGAAGTTCTTCGACCAGCAGCAGGCCGAGGAGGCCAAGAAGCAACTCGGCCAGGGGGAGGAGTTCGCCCGCGTGGCCCGTATCCTTGGCCAGCCTGACTCCTACGCAGACAATAACGGCGAGGTGGGCTGGGTCCCCAAAGGGGCCTTTCCCGCCCTGGATGAGACCCTTTTCTCGCTCCAGCCCAACGTGGTCAGCGACGTCCTTCCCACGGGCACCGAGATCTACCTCGTGAAGGTGACCGAGGGGCCGAAGAGCGCGGAGATCAACGACAAGATGCGGGACCTGTTGAAGACCAGGGCCCTGGAGCAGTGGCTGGCCGAGGAACGCGAGAGGAATGACGTGCGCTTGAACTTCACGTCAGAGGAGTACGCGTGGGTGGTGGCCCAGGTTCGGGCCATCCTGCCCTCCACTCCGACGCCTGCGGAGCGATGAGCTGGGGAAGGGCGCATGAGTCGCAATGGCAGCATCGGCGTGGGGCTCCTGGGCCTGGGCGTGGTCGGGAGCCAAGTAGCCCGCGTCCTCCTGGAGAAGTCGGAGCGGATCGCCCAGCAGGTGGGACGTCAGGTAACCCTGCGGCGTATCCTGGTGCGCGACCGATCCAAGGCCAGGGACCCGCTGGTGCCCCGGTCCCTCCTCACGGTGAAGGCGTCGGAGGTGCTGGAGGACCCAGCGGTGGGGGTAGTCGTGGAGGTGATGGGGGGTGAACAGCCCGCTCTGGACTACCTGCGCCGGGCCCTGAGTTCGGGCAGGCATGCCGTGACGGCGAACAAGGAAGTGATGGCGAAGCACGGGCCTGAGCTGATTGCCCTGGCGGAGGAGGCAGGGGTCCATCTGACGTACGAGGCCTCCGTAGGGGGCGGCATCCCCATCATCGGGGCACTGCGCAACGACCTCCTGGCCAACGAGGTCACGTCGCTCCACGCCATCATCAACGGGACCACCAACTATATCCTGACCAAGATGGCCCAGGAGGGGCTGGCCTTCGAGACGGCCCTGGGCCAGGCGCAGGCCCTGGGCTACGCCGAGGCGGACCCCGCCAACGACGTGGAAGGCTTGGACGCGGCTTTCAAGCTGGCCATCCTGGCGAGCCTCGCCTTCCATACCCAGGTGCGTGGGCACGAGGTGTACCGGGAAGGTATCGCTCGCCTCACGGCCCGGGACTTCCAGTACGCCCGAGAGCTGGGGTACACCATCAAGCTCCTGGCCATCGCTTCCCGCACAGACGATGCCCTCCTTCTCCGGGTCCATCCCTCCATGGTGCCTCTGGGGCATTTGCTGGCGAAAGTGGACGGCGTGTTCAACGCCATCGAGATCCAAGGCGACCTAGTGGGGCAGGTGGTGTTCCACGGCCAGGGCGCGGGGGCACTGCCCACCAGTAGCGCCGTGGCGGGAGACATCCTGGAGGTGGCCAGAAGCATCGCCTCAGGGCGCAGGCCCGTGCGCAGTGGCATCCTGAACAGCCGGCTGCGCATCCTACCGGTGGAGGAGATGGTGACCCAGTACTACGCTCGGCTCACGGTGACGGACCGGGCAGGGGTGCTGGCCCAGATCGCGAGGACCCTGGGGGACCTGAACATCAGCATCGCCTCGGTGATCCAGAAGAACGCCGACCCGACGACGCAGACCGCGGAGATCGTGATCATGACCCACCCCGCCCAGGAGGCCAGCGTGCAGCAGGCCGTCCGGCAGGCGCGTGCGCTGGACGTGGTGAGGGAGGTGGGGAGCCTTATCCGGGTGGAGCATTGGTCCTAGTCCCTCTGTCGGAAAAGGGCGCTATGATCAACCGCTCGTGGTGAGCCTAGTTTACCCTGAGCGCAGCCGAAGGGAACCATACGAGCGGAGGGAAAGTCCCGCTCATGTCCTTCGACGGTGCTCAGGATGAGCGGGACTTGAAG
>JACQOS010000154.1 GCA_016202425.1 Chloroflexota bacterium | reverse complement strand
TTCTAGGGGTGTCCCCCACTGGGCACTGCCCAGACCCACGACTCGCTACCGTCGCCTGTCGCAGGTACGCTGCAACGCTGGTGCATGGGGGTGCAGGGCGAGCCCTGCTCCCCCTCTCCCTTGGCAAGGGAGAGGGGGACACAGGGGGTGAGGGTTTGCCGAATAGCTTCTAGGGAGTGAGGGGAGGCGGAACGGCAGCGAGGGCCAGGAGGCCAGGCTTCAGGATGCGGGCCATGACCGTGTCCTGGGTGGCGTCGAAGGTGGTCACCAGGGGGAGCCAGCGGTTCCTCTCGGGATCGAACCACGCGAGGAGGAGCCTGGCGGGATCGTTGCCCGCGGCCTGAAGCTCGTCCATGGTGGGACGCAGGAGGAGTCGGACGGGCCTGCGGAACTGGATGCTGGCCGGCCTGGCGGTATGGTCAAAGGTCAGCAGGCGGAACACCCGCTGAAGGCGCAGGTCCGACGGGGCCTGCGGTGCCTCTCCCAGGACGAGAGGCTCGTAGGTGAACTGAAGCGTGCGGTCCATGGAGCCTGCCGGAATCTCGAAGGTGACCTGCTGTTCGGGGGAGGGACCGCCGGCGACGAGGGGGGCAAAAGGCTGGGGCGGTACGCGCGGCACTGGCCCGCCGGCTATGGGGTCAATCTGGGCGGCCAGGGCGCCAGGCCGCGCAGGCGCCGGGACAGGGGTGATCTGGAACACCGGGATGACCTGGGCTAGGGCCTGGACGGGTGCTGGTGGCGGTGTGGGCCAGGGGACCTGGGCGCTCGCGGAGTGCGTCGCCCGAAAGAGGAGGGCGAGGGCCAGCACGCTGAGGGTGAGGAAGGCCCCCAGACCGAGCGGCATGGTCCGGGAGGGGTGAGCGTGGCGCGGGTCGGCCAGCGGCAAGCCTTGGCTCCTGAAAAGTAGCGTTGACGTAACGCCATGATAGCGAATCGTGGCGGGAGGGACAAGAGAAAGGGAGGCATGCAGGCAGCGCGTCTAGGACGTCACGGGGTTGCCTGGGCACGCAGGCATCCGCTGCTCTTTTGGCCAATCCTTCTGGCCGCACTGCTCGCCCTGGGACTTGGAGCGACGGCCTGGAGCACCAGCAGGGCCGTCCGGGGCATGGAGCGGGACATGGCTGCACTCGTGGAGTCGCTCAGGGCTTCTGGCCTTCAGGCCGTGAGCGGCCCGGAGGAGTACGCCGCCTTTGTGGGAAGGGTGCGGGCCCTGGAGGAGGACGTCAGGACCCTGCGGCGGAGGCTGGGTGTTGTGCGGGCGCTGGGCTGGCTCCCGGGAGTGGGGCCATCCCTTCAGGAGGGGTTGCAGCTCCTGGAGGTAGCGGACTCCTTCGCTCGGGGGGGCCGGCTGACGCTGGAAGGGTACGCCAGCATAGCCCGTGCCCTTGCGCCTGGAGCGGCCCCAGGGACAGGGGCCGCCGTCACCCGGGAGCTGGAGGAGGCGCGTTCGGTTTTCACCGAGGCGCAGGAAGCGTTCCGCCAAGCGAGAGAGGCAAGGTCAAGGCTGCAACCGCCCTACCGTCTGGGAGCCACTCAGCGGTCGCTGGTGCTGTTGGACCAGTACGCCCCACTGGTGGAGTTTGCTGGCTTCGTTGCCCTGGAGACACCGCAGGTGGTGGGCGAGGTGCTGGAGCTGCGCAACGCCGTGACGGCGGTGCGGCACCTGCTGAACGAACCATCTGCGTTTCTTGACTCACCCATGGAACTCAAGGACCTCCTGGCAAGCGTGAGCGCCAGGGCCCAGGCGACCCAGACAGGCCTTCTTCAGGTGCAGGCGGCCCTCCAGAAGTCCCAGGCGCCTCCCGCGGGGGCCCGCGAGGTCGTGGATACAGCGCTCCAGATGAGCGTTCTGGCGACGGACCTCAGCGTGGCGTTGTCCCGCCTGGCGGAGGTGGCGGACAGGGTTTTCCAGGTGGGCGTGCTCTCCTCGGAAGGGGCCCAGATGATGGGCCAGGAGCTTCCGGCCATTCGAGGCATGATGCAGGCCGCCCAGCACGAGCTGGCGCAACTCAATGCTAGCCTGACATCGGCGCCCGGCGATGAAAGGGGGAGCTTGCCCCTGGCGGCCCTCGCTGGTGCCCTGGGCGTGCCAGTGGCGCCGTTGCAGCGAGAGGAGTCTCTCCTGGAAACCGGTGGCATGGCGGTGGAGTTCCTCTCCTGGTTCCTGGGGTACGACGGTCCCAAGACCTACCTCCTGGTGGGCCAGAACGACGACGAGATCCGGGCCACGGGGGGATTCATCGGTGTGGTGGCAGAGCTCAAGTTGGATCGGGGCCAGCAGGGGGGCCTGCGCTACCTGGATGGCACCGCCGTGGACAATCCGCCGTATACCTCGAACCCTCTTCCCCCCGAGCCCATCTACCGGTATCTGTGGATGGGGAGGTTGCTCTTTCGAGATGGCAACTGGAACCCGCATTTCCCCACGGCCGCCGCCGATCTGGCGGACCTGTACGAGCGGTTCCAGGCGGTGGAGCTGGACGGCGTGGTGGCGGTGACGGAGGAGCTGGTGTTTGACCTCGTCGAGGCTTTCGGGGGTATTCGGGTGCCAGAACTGCCCGATCTCCTGGACCGGCGCCTGGCGGAGCGGTACGTTGAGGGAGAGCTGCTGTACCCGTGCCAGCCCAGGCACGTCTCCGGCCCCTCCAAGCGCTGCTTCGACGAGGACCTCTTCCGCACGGTCCTGGACAGGCTCACGGGTCCCCTGGAGAGCCAGGAGCGCCGCCGGGTTGTCCAGGTCTTCCTGCGCCGCCTGGCGAGCAAGGACGTCCTGATCCACGTGTTTGATCCGCAGGCGGCAGAGCTACTCTGGCAGCAGGGATGGAACGGCGCCCTGCGGCAGGTGGACTACGACTACCTGCTGGTGGTGGATAGCTCCCTCCCGGGCCACGCGCGGGCGGTGGTAGAGCGACGACTCCAGTACCAGATCACCCTCGCCACGGACAGCCCCCTGGAGGCCAGGCTTCTCGTGGAGTACCGACACACGGGCCGCGAGCCTGACCCGGACTGCCGCCAGACCCTCTCCACCAAGGGAGGCTGCTACTGGAACTACCTGAGGGTCTATATTCCTGTGCTGGCCACCGACGTCCAGGCGCCGCCTATCCCCCTGCACGAAGGCTCCGAGTGGCTCGTCTGGGGCTACGATCCTGCCGACTCCCTGACCGTCATCAGCTCTCCCCGGGGAGGGCTGGCGGGGTTCACAGAGGTCGCGGGCTACCTGGTGGTGGAGCCTCAGACCAGCGTTACCCTGCCCCTAGCCTACCAGCTCCCTGCCTCCGTGGTGCGGAGCCTGGGTGGTGGCGTCTACGAGTACCGGCTGCTGGTGCAGAAGCAGCCGGGGACGCCTGTGGAACCGGTCTCGGTGCTGGTGCGGTTGCCCCCGGGCGCTGAGCTGGTGAGCACGTCGCTGGCTCCCACCGCGCGCACGAGGGAATGGGTGCGGCTGGACTTCTCGCTGGCCCAGGACACCACGGTGGTAGTGTCCTTCCGGAGAGGGTAGGGGCGGCGTCCCGGGGAGAAGAGCGAGGAGGCCTGAAGCTCCCGCCAGGCGCTCCCGCTACTGCTGCCTAGAAGTGGTTCGGAAATACGTCTCGGGGGAGTCCAGAGTCCCGAGAGTCGGGACGGAGCCTGCCCTTGAGCGAAGTGAAGGGACGGGG
>JACQOS010000151.1 GCA_016202425.1 Chloroflexota bacterium | reverse complement strand
GACAGGCTCACCACGAGCGGTTGATCATAGCGCCCTTTTCCGACAGTAGGTACTAGGAATCCAGGAACCCTTTCTCCTTGAGGTAGTCCACGGCGTGTTGCACAGTGGTAATCTTCTCTGCGTCCTCGTCGGGGATCTCCAGGGGCCGGTCTTCTCGGGAGAACTCCTCTTCGAAGGCCATGATGAGCTCCACCAGGTCCAGAGAATCTGCGTTGAGGTCCTCCGTGAATGAGGCCTCGGGCACCACCTTATCTTGTTCTACCCCTAGGCGCTCGGCCACGAGGTTTTGGACGCGTTGTAGGACTGTCGGCACCATCCACCTCCTGTCTCGGGAAGGGGTTCGCTTCCCCCTTCTGTTCCTCCAGGGCTGTCATGACGGAGCCGAGGACGCCATTGACGAAACGGGGTGAGCCCTCCGAACCGAACAGCTTGGCCAGCACCACGGCCTCGTTGATGGCGACCTTCGGGGGTGTCTCCTTGGCGGACGTCAACTCATGGATTGCGAGCCTGAGGATGTTGCGGTCAAGGGAAGGCAACTGGGCCACCGGCCACGAGGGAGCGAAACGCTGGATGGTCTCGTCTAGGGCGCGCTGGGCGCTTGCCACCTCCTTGCTCATCCTCGTGACGAAAGCGACGTTCTCCTGGTCCAGGTCGGTGTCCTCCAAGACATGACCCAGGCACTCCTCCACGGGGTGGCCCGCCACATCGCTCTCATAGAGGGCCTGGAGAATCACCCTCCTGGCCTTCCGCCGCATTCTCCGGCGGTCGGGTTTCTGCATGGTAGCGCTTGTTGGAAAAGGACGGGAGCGGCCTTGGAGGGGTTTCGGGTCCTCACTGGCTGTTCAGGAGGCGCCGGAGGGAGGGCAGGTCACCCACGGACATCACCTGGGCCTCGGGCGCGATGCGCTTCACCAGGCCCCCCAGCACGCGTCCGGGGCCGAACTCGATGAAGGTGGTCACCCCGGAGTTGGCCATGTACGTGATGCAGTCCTGCCATCTGACGCAACCGCATAGTTGCTGGAGCAGCTCTGCTTTCACCTCAGAGATGGCGCCCAGGGGCCTGGCGGTGCAGTTGGCGACGATGGGGGTGGCGGGTTCCCGGAACTGGACCCCCTTGAGGGTCTGCTGCATCCCCTCGAGGGCGGGCCCCATGAGGTAGGAATGGAAACCACCGTTCACGGGGAGAGGGATGGCCCTCTTGGCCCCTCGGGCGTGGGCGAGCTTCACGGCTTCGGCCACCTTGTCCCGTTCACCGCTAATGACGATCTGGCCTGGGGAGTTGATGTTGGCGATCTGTGTCCCCGATTCGCGGCACAATTCGAGGACGGCCGACTCTTCCAGGCCCAGGATGGCGACCATGCTCCCCGGGCAGCGGTCGGAGGCCTCCTGCATGAGGCGGCCGCGCTCCTGGACCAGGCGGATCGTGTTTTGCAGGTCCGCGACGCCTGCGGCGACCAGGGCAGTGTACTCGCCGAGGCTGTGTCCGGCCACGAAGGCCGGCTGGGCCCAGGCAGGGCCGTCGGCCTGCTCCTTGGCCGCCGCCATGGAGGCCAGGCTGGCGGTCAGAATGGCGGGTTGCGAATTTGCGGTCTGCTGGAGCTCCTCGGCCGGGCCGGTGAACATCAGGTGGCTCAACCTCCACCCCAGGGCCTCATCCACCTTATCGAAAACCTGCCGAGCGGCAGGGGAGTGCTCATGCAGGTCTCGTCCCATGCCGACTTCCTGTGTGCCCTGCCCAGGGAAGAGGTAGGCTACGTTGCCATGATGAAGGCCATTTGGTGAGAAACTCACGCCATACTCCTAAACATAGGGTTTGCTGGTAACAGCCGAACCTGCCAGGGGAAGCACGGCCCCCAGCTCACGTCGGCCGTGCTGGGGCCTCCGTACCCACGGCGACGACCTGGCGACCTCTGTAGTAGCCACAGGTGAGGCAGACCCGATGAGGGGGCTTGGGGCTCCGGCACTGCGGGCAGAGGGCGAGGGAGATGGCCCGTAGGGCAACGTGGCTCCACCGCTTGCCCTGTCGGGCATGGTTCCGCTTTTTCTTGGGTAAAGGTGCCATGGCTTTTTCTGCCTCACGGGTTCAGGGTGCAAGCTTGAGCAAGGGCCCCCAGCGGGGGTCCACCGAGCCTCTCGGGCAGGTGCAAGGAGTGAAGTTCAGGTTGGCCCCACACTTCTGGCAAAGGCCGGCACAGTCGCTACGGCAAAGCGGCTTCATGGGGAGGGTGACCACGATGCCCTGGCGAACGGCCTCCGTGATGTCGAGCTGGTGATGGTCGTCGATGGCGCAGTCCGGCTCGGCGTCCTCCGGGGGAGCAACGGAGGTGCCTGTATGGACATCGATGGTCGGATAGTAGGTCTCGTTCAGGACCACCTTTACAACGGCGGAGAAAGGCTCCAGGCAGCGACTGCAGGTGCAGGCCACTGTTGCCTTGAGGGAGCCGTTCACCCAGATGCCGGCGTCGGTGCTCATGAGCCGCACGCTTCCCCACACGTGGTCGGCCCGGGTATCGCCGTCGGGAGGGAGCCGAGTGTCCACGGCGTAGCTGCGGCTGGTGCCTGAGGGCCCTTTGAGCAGCCGGGCAACGTTGAACTGCATCTCGCTCAACGGGGAAGAAAGCCAAATCTCGGCGTCCACGAAAACTGGCTCATTGTAGGCAATGATGGAAGTTGTGTCAAGTGACGCAGCCGCTGCTTATGCACAAGATTCCGGGGGCGCCGCCCGTCGGCCTGGGCGTCGCCTGGAGAGGCGGCACGCCTGGACCGACTGGCGGACGAACTCGACGATCTCCCGGGTGGAGGACCCAGGACCGAAGATGCCGGCAACTCCCATGGCGGAGAGGGCGGCTCGGTCCTCGTTGGGGATGACGCCGCCAGCAACGACGACCACGTCCGCCAGACCCTTGGCTTTCAGGGCCTCCAGCACCTGGGGGAAAAGCTCCAGATGTGCCCCCGAATGGATGCTAAGCCCAACGACCTCTACGTCCTCCTGGGACGCGGCTTCGGCGATCGTCTGGGGCGTCTGGCGGATGCCGGTGTAGATGACCTCGAACCCGGCATCTCGCAGGGCTCGGGCGATGACCTTGGCCCCCCGGTCGTGGCCGTCCAGGCCGGGCTTGGCCACCAGCACGCGGATGGGGGGCGAGAGCGCCATCGGCCGGGCCCTGCCTTGTGCTTCCTCTATCGTCATACTATCTGGGATGGACCTGTCTCAAGAGGCGGTTCGGGACAGTTGCCAAACAATAACCGCTCGGACCTAGCCTGTCAACTCACACTGAACTCAAAACCCTTGGTCCCCCTCTCCCGCCCAGCGGGAGAGGGGGAGAAGAGACAAGCTGGGGGACACCCCCTTCGGGGCTTCGCAGTCTTGCATAAGACGGTCCGACCCCTTAGGCTATTCCGAGTTGCCTTGATAGTTCGAGGACTCTTTGACTTTTCTGACTCCGCTTGCCCTTCGCGCTCGCCTGCTGGTCTTGGGGGTCATGGCGCTCGTACTGGTGGGTGGCCTCTACTCCCTGACCCGGCTCCAGGTGGAGCTCCTGCCAGACATTGACTTCCCGCTCATCACTATCACCGCGGTCTATCCCCAGGCGGATGCCCAGACCATGGTGCGAGACGTGACCGGGCCGCTAGAGAAGGCCCTTGCGGGTATGAGCAGCCTGGAATCCGTCCGCTCCACCTCCGCCCCCGGCTTCGCTTTGATCCTCGCCGAGTTCGATTTCGGCACCGATATGAAGGCCGCAGAGCGCCAGGCCGCGGAGAGGCTGAGCAAGGTCGGCCTGCCGGCGGCTGCCCAGCCACCGCGCACGGGCCGCATCAACCCGGACGAGTTCCCCGTCCTGACCCTCAGCGTGCTGAGCGGGCCCAACCGGGACCTGGCCGAGTTGGGCGCTATCGTGAACACGCGAGTCCTGCCAGAGGTCCGGAAGGTGCCCGGGGTATTTGGCGCGGAGGTGCCGGCCGGAGCGGAAAGCGGCGCCAGTATCAGCCGTACCAACGGTGAACCGAGCCTGGCGATCGTCGTGCTCAAGGAGCCCGATGCCAACACCGTTGCGGTATCCAGAGGAGTGCTGGAGAAGGTGAACGAGACCAAGAGGGGCCTGCCGCCCGGGGTCGAGTTCGTCACCATAGACGACCAGGGGCCGGGTATCCAGGCGTCCATAGACACCCTCTCGCGGGAGGTGCTGCTGGGCGCGGCCCTGGCGGTGCTGGTGATCTTCGGCTTTCTTCTGAGTGTCCGGCCTACCCTTGTGACCGCGATGTCCATGCCGGTGAGCATCCTCGGGGGGCTCATCATCATGCGCTGGCAGGGCATGAGCTTGAACATCATCACCCTCGGCGCTCTTGCCATTGCCGTGGGTCGGGTGGTAGACGACAGCATTGTGGTCATGGAGAACATCTACCGGCACATCCAGCGCGGAGAGCGCCGGGCCAGCGCCGCCAAGGACGCCACGCGTGAGGTCGCGGGAGCAATTACCGCTTCGACGCTCACCACCATCGCGGTCTTCGCGCCTCTAGCCTTCATCGGCGGTATCATCGGCGCCTTCTTCTTGCCCTTCGCTCTCACCATCACTTACGCGCTGCTCGCCTCGCTCCTGGTCGCCCTGACGGTCGTGCCGGTCCTGGGAAGCCTGCTCATCCAGCCAGGCGAAGGAAAGCACGGCCCCGACCGGACGCTCCAGCGTTTGTACACACCATTGCTCCGCTGGGCCCTGGGCCACAAAGGGCCAGCCCTGGCGGGGGCGGCCGCTATCTTCGTCGGGAGTCTGGCGCTCTTGCTCTTCATCCCCGTAAGCTTTCTCCCTGGCATGGGGCAGAACGTTCTCACGGTGCAGGTGAGCGTGCCTCCAGGCACAGCCCAACAGGCCTTGCTGGGCCAGGTAGAGGCGGTGGAGACCGTCTTGGCCGGCTTGAGGGACCGGGGGGTCGTGGAGTCCTACCAGACCACAGCGGGCACCGTCCAGGACATCTTTAGCGGGGGCGGAAGCCCGAACACCGCGAGCATCCTGCTGAGGCTGGGCCAGGGCGTGGACGGCGCGCAGACTGCGGAGGCCCTCCGCCGGGACCTGCCTGGGGTGGGACGGTCCGTCACGGTTTCCCAGGCCCAGGCTGGCGGTCCCCAGTCCAATCGGCTGGAGCTCGTTCTCCTCGGTGAAAGCTACAGCGCCCTCTCGACCACGGCCGGGCGCATCGCCGAGTCGCTCAAGGACGTGGACGGCCTGATCGACGTGCAGACGGACGCCGTTCCGGCGTTGGGCGCCGCTCCGCCGATAGTCCGACGGGTGAATGGCAACCAGGCGGTGACGGTCACAGGAACCATCACCGCCAAGGATGTCCAGGCAGTGAACCGTAGGGTCAGCCGCGTCATGGAACAGGTTGGTCTTCCGGAGGGCGTTGCCCTCGATACTGGAGGCGTCTTCCGGGACATCGAGGAGGCTTTCCTGAAGATGGGGCTCGCCATGGTTACCGGTGTAGTGCTGGTCTATGCGGTGATGGTGGTGAGCCAGCGGTCGCTGGTGACGCCGCTGGTTATTCTCTTCAGCCTGCCTCTGGCCTCCATCGGTGCCCTGGGTGGGCTGTTTATCACTCAGCGGGCGCTGGGTGTGCCCGCCCTTCTGGGTATACTCATGCTCATCGGGCTGGTGGTGACCAATGCCATCGTGCTCATCACGATTGTCGAGCAACAGCGCCGCCGGGGTTTGAGCGTGCACGATGCGCTGGTGGAGGGAGGCCGCATACGCCTGCGCCCCATCCTGATGACCGCCCTCACTACCAGCTTCGCGCTGCTGCCTCTGGCTGTAGTCGTCTCCGAGAGCTCAGGGATCATAGGGGCAGAGCTGGCCACCGTGGTCATTGGTGGGCTCATGACCTCCACGTTGCTCACGCTGGTGGTCATCCCAGTGGTGTACCGGCTCCTCCGCCACGACCCCGTACGCGCGCCGGTCCAAGCGGAAGTTTCATGAGGCATCGCCCACTTTTCATAGAGCCTGTCTCAGAACTCCTTCTGGGGGTGTCCCCCACTGGGCATTGCCCAGACCCACGACTCGCTACCGTTGCCTGTCGTAGGTACGCTGCAACGCTGGTACATGGGGGTGCAGGGCGAGCCCTGCTCCCCCCTCTCCCGCTCGAAGAGTCTTCGACTTGAGGCGGGAGAGGGGGCCAGGTCGAAGACTCTTCGAGGGGTGAGGGTTTTGAGATGAGTTCATCCTGAGCCTTCGGATGTGGCCCAAGGCGCTGGAGAACGGGCGAGGGGCCTCGCCAGCGACGCCTGGGCCGCGTACGCTGAGAGAGCAGGCTGTTGAAGCGGCCTATGCCGTCAGGTAGAATACAGTCCATCGAGACACAGGGTTGCCCTTTTCCGTCATCATGGCAGTTCCACAACGGCTCAAAGGCATGGAAGACCGGGACGCCCCAAGGGTGCGCGCCCTGACTCGGGTGGGCAACGCCCTGGAGAGGTTCTTGGGGCTGTACGGCTACCAGCCCATCGATACCCCTGTGCTGGAGGAGACGGACCTGTTCCTGCGCAAGTCGGGCGGGGAGCTGGCCAGCAAGATGTACACGTTCACCGACCCCGGCGGGCGCCTGGTGAGCCTGCGGCCTGAGTTCACTGCCTCGGCGACGCGGATGTACGTGCAGGCGATGAAGAGCCTGCCGGTCCCCGTGCGGTGGCGGTACGCGGGCCCGGTGTTCCGGCACGAAACAGACGGCGACGCGGACCACCGACAGTTCACTCAGGTGGGGGCAGAGATGTTCGGCGCGTCGGGCACCTGGGCAGACGCAGAGGTCCTGGCTATCGCCTGGAAAGGCCTGGCCCAGCTTGGGTTGCGTCGGCACCGGCTGGTCATCGGCCACGTGGCGTTCATCACGTCTCTCCTGGAGGCGCTTGGACTTTCGGACCGCGCGAGGGTGCTGCTGCTCGGCAGCGTGGGCACCTTGAGCCGGGGAGGCGACGGTGTTGCCGAGGTGAGCCAGAAGGCCGCCTCTCTCGGCCTGCTGGGTGACGGTGCCGAGGCCAGGTCCTCCGTCGCCACCGTGGCCGAAGAGGCGCTGGCCCTCCTGGAGCGCTCGCTGGAAGGGGGTGCTGGGATCACCTTCGGCGTCCGCTCGCCGGAGGAGGTCCGGGAACGGTTCCGGCGCAAACACCAGCAGGCCCAGGGTGCCGGGCGGGTGGAGGAGGCACTAAAGCTGCTGGGGCGGGTGGTACGGGTCAAGGGTGCACCGGAGCAGGCCCTCCGGGAAGTCAGGACCATAGTGGATGCGGGCCCGGCCCGCGAGGAACTGGAGGAGCTGTCCAGGGTCGTGGAAGCCCTGGCCGCCTACGGGGTCATCGGTCCCGTGACGCTGGACTTCGGTCTTGCCCGGGGCATCGCCTACTATAACGGGATCGTCTTCGACATCCAGCACAGTGCCGCCCCGGGCGCCTCGCTCGGAGGAGGCGGCAGGTACGACGGCCTGGTCCAGGCCCTGGGCCAGGCCCAGGTAGGTGGGCAACGGACGGCGCTGGGTTTCGCGTGGGCCGTGGAGCGGGTGGCGGCTGCCCTGGCCGCGGAGCACCACGACGCCCCCGCGAGCGAGCAGGAACGGGCGCCCGTCCTGGTCCGGGCGGAGAGCCGCTCCGCCATGCCCAGGGCGGCACATGAGGCGGAGCGTCTACGAGGGGAGGGGACGCCCGTAGAGCTGGACGTAAGTGGCCGCAGCACTGCGGAGTGCATCACCTACGCTCGGAAGAGGGGCTTCCGGCAGGTTCTCACGGTAGACGCCCAGGGAGGAGTGAAGAGGGCCAATGTCTCAGAACGGGCCCGGGGTGCTCAGGCTCGCCATCCCTAGCGACGGCGAGCTGTACGAGCCCACCCTGGGGTTTCTCAACGAATGCGGCCTGGCCGTGGACCGGGGCAGCGCCCGCCAGTACACGGGGGCGCTCCATGGCCTGGACGGCAGCCAGGTGCTCTTCCAGCGCTCCGCCGATATCACGGGCAAGGTGGAAGAGAGGAGCGCCGACCTGGGCATCGTGGGGCTGGACCGGTACACCGAGGGGCACCGGGAGGCCGGCGCTGGCCTGCTGGTCTGCGAGGACCTGGGCTATGGCCGGTGCGAGCTGGTGACGGCGGTGCCCGAGGCCTGGATCGATGTGACCGAGATGGCCGACCTGGCAGACCTGGCGGCGGAGTTCCGCGAGCGGGGCCGGGACCTGCGCGTCGCCACCAAGTACCCCAGGCTCACCCGGGAGTTCTTCTTCAGGCACGGCATCCACTACATCGCCATCGTCCCCTCCAGCGGGACCGTGGAAGCAGCGCCCCTCATGGGCTTCGCCGACATCATCGTGGACATCTCCGCCACGGGCGCCACCCTGCGGGAGAACAGGCTCAAGACCCTGGCGGATGGCACCGTCCTGCGCTCCCAGGCATGCGTCATTGCGAACCGCACCGCCCTCCAGGAGGACCCCGGCAAACTGGAGCTGGCCCGCCAGCTCATCGAACGAGTGGAGGGGTACTTGCAGGGCCGGCACTTCTTTCGGCTCTCCGCCAACGTGCCGGGCACGTCGGCGGAGCAGGTGGCCAGGGCAGTGCTGGACCGGTCGGAGGTGGCGGGCCTTCGGGGCCCAACGGTGGCCCAGGTGTACACGGCGAAGGGCGAGAGCTGGTTCGCGGTGACGGTGGTAGTGCCTCGGGCGCGGCTGCAGCAGGCGGTGGACCATCTCCGGTCGCTCGGCGGCAGCGGCATCTCGGTGATCCAGCCGAGGTACGTCTACCAGGGCACGTCGCCCACCTACCAGCGCCTCCTGGCGGCGCTCAGGGATGCCCCTGCGGGAGGGTAGGGTGCCGAACCTCATAGCGCATATGGACATCGCCCTGGAGAGTGCCCGATGCCTGGCGGGGGACGTCGGACCACAACCGTTGCGGGACACCATCCAGAAGCACCTGGGGAGCTTCCTCCTGGGAAGCTGCGCCCCGGACATCCGTGCCATAACAAAGGACCGACGGGACGCCACCCACTTTGCCCCAGTGAGCAACACTGTGGTGGGCACGGGGGCCAGGAACCTGTTCCAGGCATACCCACGGCTGCGGGCTGCGGCCTCCTCCTCCGACCCCACGGTGGCCTTCATGGCAGGATACGTCTCCCACCTCGTCGCCGACGAAGCCTGGATCATTGACATCTACCGACCCTACTTCGCCAATCGCCAGCAGTTCCCGGACCCCGTGGTGGCGAACGTGATGGACCGGGCCCTGCAACTGGACCTGGACCGCCAGGCCCTGGGGCTGCACCAGGGCGCCGATGCCTTCCTGGGGCCCCTGGCCGAAGCAGACAACGACGTCTCCGTGGACTTCATTCCGCCTTCTGCGCTTGCCCAGTGGAAAGAGCGGGTCGCCTGGGTGCTCCAACGGAGCTTTAGCTGGGAACGCTTGCTGTTCTTGACACGGCGCCAGTACCCGCAGGACGACGGGACGGCCCAGAGAGTGGCCAGCGAGTTCCTGGCGACCCTTCCGGAAGGGCTGGAGCACGTGTACCAGCAGGTCCCGCGCGAGCGCGTGGAGGCGTACCGGTCCACGGCCATCCAGGAGTGGGTCAAGGCAGCAACGAGGTACCTGGCGTGAGGGTGGTCCAGGGTCTGGAGAACGCCCGGCGCTTTGCCCGCCAGCGGGCAAGCACCTGGGGGAGCGAGCCTCCCCCGGAGGTCGCCGAGAGGATAGCAGCCATCTTTGGCCGGGCCATGACTCCTCGGGAGGCGGTGAGCCTCATCCTGGAATCCGTTCGCCAGAAGGGGGACGAGGCCCTCAGGGAGCTGACCACCCGCATTGACGGCATCACGCTGGGGGAGATAGAGGTGCCCCCGGGGGAGCTCCTTGAAGCCCATCGGCATGTGCCGGCAGACCTCCTGAGGGCCCTGGAGCTGGCCGCGGAGCGTGTGGCCGCTTTCGCCAGGGCGTCTGTCCCTCGAAGCTGGCGGGATGCCAGCATGGGAGTCGGGGAGCTGGTGGCCCCCCTGGAGCGGGTGGGGCTCTACGCCCCTGGTGGGACAGCGGCCTACCCCTCCACGGTCATCATGACCGCCGTCACCGCCCGGACCGCAGGCGTGGGAGAGGTGATATTGTGCACGCCGTCCCGGGATAGCGGCGCCGCCGCGGTCCTGGCGGCGGCCCACATCGCGCACGTGGACCGGGTATTCCGGATAGGAGGAGCCCAGGCCATCGCCGCCATGGCGTACGGCACGGCCTCAGTGCCCCGGGTGGACATGGTGTGCGGGCCAGGGAACATCTTCGTGACGCTGGCCAAGCAGCTTCTCTTCGGAGAGGTGGGGATCGACGGTCTCTTCGGCCCTACCGAGACGGTCATCGTGGCGGACGAGAGCGCAGACCCGCGCCTCTGCGCCGCCGACCTGCTGGCCCAGGCGGAGCACGACCCTCTGGCCTCCCCCGTGCTGATCACCCCCTGGGAGCTGCTCCCTCCCGCCGTAGATGAGGAGCTTGAGCGCCAACTCCCGGGCCTGGAGCGGCGGGAGATCGCCCGGACGGCCCTGGACCGTCAGGGGGCCTTCGTTCTGACCCAGGACCTGGACGAGGCCCTGGCGGTAGCGAACCTCCTGTCACCGGAGCACCTCTGCCTGATGGTCAGGGAACCCGGTCGCTGGTTGGAGAAGGTGAGGAACGCCGGCGGGCTGTTCCTGGGGGAAGGGTCTCCAGAGGTTCTGGGCGACTACGTGGCGGGGCCAAGCCACACCATGCCTACGGCGGGGAGCGCGCGCTTCGCCTCCTACCTGGGGGCACACCAGTTCGTCAGGCGCATCCCTGTGGTGGCCCTGGAACCATCCTTGGCGCGCCGGCTGGCCGGTCCTGCGGCCATCATCGCCCGGGCCGAGGGCTTCGGGGGCCATGCCCGGGCGGCGGAGCTACGGGCAGCACGACGGGGTGAAGCGAAATGAAGCCACCGCGCCAGGCGGCTGCCCTCCGGGACATCCGCTCGCTCATGCGTCCCCACCTGGTGACGGCCGAGCCCTACGAGGGCGTGGAGCCGCCGGAGGTGCTTGCCCAGCAGGCAGGCATCCCCGAAGAGAGGCTGGTGAAGCTCAACGGCAACGAGAACCCGTACGGCCCCTCGCCGAAGGTGGCCGCGGCCCTGGGCCGCTACCGCCGCTACCACCTCTACCCGGACCCCCAGCAGCGCCACCTGCGCCAGATGCTGGCCGAGTATGCGGGCACCAGCCCCGACCGGGTCGTGGCCGGGGCCGGCAGCGACGAGCTCATCGATCTGCTCCTTCGCCTCTTCGTAGGCCCGGGGGAGGGGGTCATCGACTGTCCGCCCACCTTCGCCATGTACGCGACCTTCATCCATCTCCTGGGCGCGAGGCTGGTACTTGCGCCCAGGGACGAGGCGTTCGGCCTGGACTTGCGGGGTATCGAGGAAGGCGCCCGCCGGGGCGCCAAGCTGGTGTTCGTCGCCTCCCCCAATAACCCGACAGGTAACACGACGTCTGAGGGGACCGTCAGGCGGCTTCTGGAGCTGGGCCTGGTGGTAGTGGTGGACGAGGCGTATTTCGAGTTCACCAACCAGACCGTGGCTCCACTGGTGCCGCACCATGCCAACCTGGTGGTCCTGCGCACGTTCAGCAAGTGGGCAGGGCTGGCGGGCCTGCGCCTGGGCTACGGGATCATGGACCCCACCGTGGCCGAGCGGCTGCTGGCCATCAAGGCGCCCTACAACGTGAACCTGGCCGCCGAAGTCGCCGTGGAGGCCTCGCTGGAAGACCGGGACCTCCTTATGTCCCGGGTTAAGGCCATTGTCCAGGCCCGCGACCAGTTGCGTGAGGAGCTGGCACGGATCCCTGGAGTGGCGACTTTCCCTTCGACGGCGAACTTCCTTCTGTGCCGCATGCCCCACGGCAAGGGGCGGTGGGTCTACCAAGAGTTGGCCCGCCGTGGTATCTTTGTGCGCGACTTCAACACCCCGCTGCTCCAGGACTGTTTCCGGACCAGCGTGGGCCTTCCAGAGGAGAACCAGGCCCTGGTGAAAGGGCTAGAAAGCATCTTCGAACAAGGAGGATAACAGTGACAGAAGAGCAACCTCGGACTCGGCGGCGGCGGCGGCGGAAGGTGCCCCCAGGGCTCGTGCCCCTGGCCCAGCGAGCGGGAGAGCTGGGCATGAAGGTGGCGGCGTTGCGCCGCTACGTCAAGCTCGGAACGGTCACCGGGGACCACCAGCAGGTGGGCAATCGTATCTACGTGGGCCAAGACCTCGACGTGCTGCGCCGGCGGAGGCGCCGGGGAGAGGCAGCCCCCGCGACGACCGGGCGAAGGACGGCCGCCAGGCGGAAGACGGCGGAGACCAAGGCGCCCCCAGGGCTCGTGCCCCTGGCCCAGCGAGCGGGAGAGCTGGGCATGAAGGTGGCGGCGTTGCGCCGCTACGTCAAGCTCGGAACGGTCACCGGGGACCACCAGCAGGTGGGCAACCGTATCTACGTGGGCCAAGAGCTCGACGTGCTGCGCCGGCGGAGGCGCCGGGGAGAGGCAGCCCCCGCGACGACCGGGCGAAGGACGGCCGCCAGGCGGAAGACGGCGGAGACCAAGGTGCCCCCAGGGCTCGTGTCCCTGGCCCAGCGAGCGGGGGAGCTGGGCATGAAGGTGGCGGCGTTGCGCCGCTACGTCAAGCTCGGAACGGTCACCGGGGACCACCAGCAGGTGGGCAATCGTATCTACGTGGGCCAAGACCTCGACGTGCTGCGCCG
>JACQOS010000018.1 GCA_016202425.1 Chloroflexota bacterium | reverse complement strand
GGTGGGACGAGGCGCTCAAGGCCATCGGGCGGGCGGCGACGTCCGGCCTGCCCCTTGACGAAATCCTGACCACGGGCCTGGAGGCCATGATGCGGGCCTCCGGTGCCGCCGTGGGTCTGGTCCGGCTGGTAGACCCGAAGACCAGGGAGCTGGTGGTGGCAGCCCACCGGGGCCTCCCGTCGGAATACCTCAGGGTCGCGGGGCGGATCCCCTGGGGGGTAAAGCTCGCCGGCTACGTGGCGTACACAGGGGAGCCCTGGTTGGTCGGCCGGCTGCAGGAGCAGGCTGAGCTCTCCCATCTCAGCCTTCTGGCCGGACGGGTCCAGTCCTTGGCCTGTCTCCCCCTGAAGGCGCACGACCGGGTGGTCGGAAGCATCACCATGGGCCACCGCCAGCCCGAGTTCTTCGGCCCGGCGGATCTTCCGGTCCTGCTCCCGGCCGCCTCGATGCTGGCGGGGTCTATTCTTGCCGAGCAGCTCCGCGCGGCCACGAGCAAGGAGGCGGAGGAGAAGTCCCTGCTGTTCCAGGAGCTCGACCACCGGGTTCGGAACAACCTGGCGGCCCTGATGAGTCTGCTCCACCTGGGAGCGGAGGAGGCGGAGGGCACCGCAGCCGACACCCTGCGGGAGATGGCCGACCGGGTGGCTCGCCTGGCGGACGTCCACAACCTGCTGGCCGGGCGGGGGAACCAGCCCATCGAACTCCGCGAGCTGGCAGAGGTGGTGGCGAAGAATGTCCTGGCGGCGCTGCCCGGCGATGTCCAGATCCGGTGGAGGGTGATGGGGATGCCGATCCCCGTCCCGCCGTCCCAGGTCACGGCCATCGCCCTCGTTCTGAACGAGTTGCTGACCAACTGCGCCAAGCACGCATTTCCGTCTCGCGCCACGGGCACCGTTGGCGTGCACGTGGCGCGGGACGGGGATCAGAACGTGCTGGAGGTTCGGGACGATGGGGTGGGGTTCGATCCGGCGCGGCGCCCGGGTGGCCTAGGGCTGACCATCGTGCAGACACTCGCCTCCCGGAGCCTTCGGGGATCGGCGACGGTGACGTTCCCGAGCGAAGGGGGCACGGAGGTTCGCGTCCGATTTCCCCAGCGCGAACAGGCGCCGGCAGGAGGTGTGACCTGAGGATCCTCATCGCAGAGGACGACGGCCTTGAGGCGGTGGAGATGGAACGACAGATCCGAGCCCTCGGCCACCTGGTGGTGGGGACTGCCCAGACCGGTCGTCGGGCGGTGGAGATGGCCCGGACCCTCACGCCAGACCTGATCCTGTTGGACATCGCCATGCCAGGGCTGGATGGGATCAGCGCGGCACAGCACATCCTGGCCATCCGGGCTCTACCCATCGTCATGGTAACCGGACACGCGGATCCGGACCTGGTGGAGCGTGCCGCCGCCGCGGGGGTCTTCAGCTATTTGCTGAAGCCCGTCACCCAGCGGGACCTCGACGCGGCCATCCAGATGGCCCTGGCCCGCTTCGCCGAACTCCAGGCCCTGCGCCAGCAGGTTCAGGACCTCACGGAGGCCCTGGAGATCCGGAAGGTGGTCGAGCAGGCCAAGGGAATCCTCATGAAGCGCCTTCAGGTGTCGGAGGCAGACGCGTTCCGTCGGCTGCAACGGCGGGCCGCCGCCCAGCGGCGGACCATCCGGGAGGTCGCGGAGGCCGTGCGGGAGGCGGATCGGTTCTACCGAGAGCTGGAGACCGATGACCATTGAGCCCATGGCGCACCCACACGCCCTTCACAAGGCTCTGACAAGTCTGCCTTGACAATCGGGACTGGCCGGGAGGATACTTCAACTTGGTTCTCACGAGCAGGCGCATCGAGACTGGAGACACCTGACCCCCCGGAGTCGCACGGCGCTGCTTTGGGGGTGGGGCGATGGACGCCCTGGATTCCCCGCAGGAGGCGGGGACCGGGGCGTTTGTATTTTCGGCCGACCCTTGCCCGCCTCGCAACGGCGCGCAAGGAGCGATCCGGGGGGAGGCATGTCATGGCCAGCATCCGGGGATTTCGCTGCGCACAGTGCCGGGCAGAGGTGCTGGCCACGGCAGAACCTGCTGCCCTCATCGGTCGGAGCGCGTGGACCCCGCCGCTCCTCTGTTGCGGGCAGCCCCTGAAGAGCCTGGAGGCCGATCAGGTTCTGTCTGTCCTGCCCACCCGCCGTCGCGTCGCGCGCTGTCCCCGCTGCGGGTACAAGGTCCGCCTCGTCGTCCATCCGGCAGGCTCCCTGGTCTGCATGCCGTGCCAGACGGACTTCCTCATCATCGGCGGGAATCCTGATCAGGATGACCAGGCCGCTGAGGAGATTGCTCCGGCACCCCACGGCCGGAGATGAGTGTGTTGGGAATCGGCCCGCGGTTCTCTTGGGCCAGGACATTGGCTGAATACGGTGTGGAGTGACAACCTGCAAGAGGGAGGACTGCTGCGGGAAAGATCGCAGCCGTAACTCCTGTGGGAAATCGTCGGGAAGATCCGGGCGGTCGGTTTCCGTGGGAAATTCCATCCGCGCTCCGACGGCGGGATCCTCTGGGTGGTGGGGAGGTGACCCATGGCCGCGATACTGATCGTGGAGGATGATGGGCTGGTGGCCGGACACGTGGCGCGGACCCTGCGCCAGGCCGGCCATACGCCGATCCTGGCATCCGATGCGCGCTCGGCCCTGCAGGAGGCCGCAGACCGCCCCGACATCATTTTGCTCGACCTGGGGTTGCCCGATCTCCCGGGGGAGGAGCTGCTGCGGCGCCTGAAGAGCCGGCCCGAAACAGCGAAGATCCCGGTGCTAGTCATCACCGGGAGGAGAGAGGCCGCGGCGCAACTCAGGAAAACGGAGAAGGGCGGTGTGGCCGACATCCTCCTCAAGCCAGTTTCCGGTGTGCAACTGCGTGAGGCGGTGAACACCGCCCTGGCAACTCAGGGAGAACTCGATGCGGACTCCCTGCGGCTGGCCCGGCAGCGCCAGCGGGAGCTGATCCTGCACCTCATCGTCGAGGGTCCTGACCCATTGGCCTTTCACGTGTCTCGCCGCCTCTGCGCGGACCGCACGAAGACGAGGGGCCCGATGTCGGCGGACGCGCTGACCTGGACAGAGATCGCCGAGTGGGGTATGCGCGAAGGTCTCCTGAACGCGGAACAGGCCAGCTTGCTCCGCCGCGTCCCCCTGGCCGGACCGGGGAAGACCATGGAAGCCTCGGCATAAGGTTTCGGCCAGCGGTGAGGCCGAGCCTTCTTGACCCATCTTTGGAAAGCCGCAGCGGGGGGGAGCCCTGGCATGCACTACCTCGGTCTGGGATTGCTTCTCATCTTCTTGCTCCTGATCCCGTGCCTTGCGTACTGGTTCGGACAGGACTCCCGTGACGGGATCGAGTCCGACGATTTCCAGCGGCGGCGGGCTCGTGGCGCCTGATCCGATCCGGACCGGCCGGCGCCTTGCGGAGGGATACCTCCTGTCCTGGTGGCGCGACCGACCAGCGGAGGTTCCCCGCGCCATGGGAATCGCGGAGGAACCCGGGACCGCATGCGAGGAGGACACCGATGGGGACGATCGTCCGCAGTTGCCCGTATTGCGGGAGGCCGGCCCGGCTACCGGCGCCGCCACCCGAGTGGGACGGACCCAAGCCCTGCCCGGCGTGTGGGGGCTCCCTGGCGCTGTGCACGGCGCGGGGCGAGCCCTTCTTCTTCCACCTGTTCCGGACACCCGAGGAGGGAGAGACGCTGCACACGTGCCAAGCCCACAGCAAGTCCTCCGGGGTAGCCAAGGCCGTCTAGCCGCGGTTTCCAGCCGTGCGCCCTCTCGCCAGGAGTTTCACCAGCCCCTTCGAGACGGGAAGTCGGGAGATCCGCCTTCGGAGTGCCGCGGGACGCGTTACTCCTCCCTCCCACACGAGGCCGGTGACCAGGGAAAGCGGCGACGTTCCGAAATAGCGATTGTGCACCCGCAGGTTGGGAACGCCGGGACGCGCGATCTCCTCGGGAGCCTCCTCGCGTATCCGCCAGAACTCCGCCAGGGCATCCGGCAGCCACTTGCTCGACTCGGCCAGCACGTAGGCGGGAACGCCGGCGCGACGGGCGGCGTGCAGGAGCGGTTCAGTCCCTACCTTGTTCACCACGGCCTCGGGCAGGATGGCATCGGCGCCCAGCAGGACGAGGTCTGCCCGCTCCACCCACTCGGCCAGGGCCGCGTCCACGACGAGGTGAACCGGGATTCCCAGGGCCGCCAGCCGCCGCGCGAGGCTCACCCCCTCGCGCATCGGCCGAGACTCGGAGCAGACCACCTCGAACCGCCGCCCGGCGCCCATGGCCCGCCAGAGGGCCAATCGCACCGCCGTGCTGTTCGAGTAGGTCTGGACGAGGGATCGCGATCGCACCAGGGCCGCCCCGTGCCGGACGGTCAGCCCGAGGCCGCGATCAATGCCATCGGCGAATCGGACCAGCG
>JACQOS010000149.1 GCA_016202425.1 Chloroflexota bacterium | reverse complement strand
CCGTCAGCTCATGCCACGGGTGCGCGACCACGCGAAGGGGACGCCTCCAGGTCACGGTGGAACGCCTCCCCTAGTCGGCTGCGGACAAAGGGAGTCCAGAGGGGCGAAGCCCCTTTGGCTGGGGTCTGGGGGTGTCCCCCAGATATACTTCTTACCCCCTTCCTGGCCAGGAAGGGGGTAAGGGGGATGGTCGAAAGGGTTTTTCATTACCCTGCTAGTACCGGTGCCACAGCCACAGCGCGCAGCCGATAGTGAGGCTGCTGAACGCCATGAGCAGGGGGAACCCGTAGGCAGGGGCCAGGAGCGCCGCCGCCACTGCGCCAAGCCCCACACCGCCGTTGGCAACGCCGTTGAAGAAGAAGATCGCCGCTCCCTGGGAGTGACTCGGGATAGCCCAGGTGGCGGCAGCCAGTCCGGTGACCCCCAACACGCCGCTGCTGGCACCGCACAGGAAGAGGAGGAGCCCCACCAGCACTACCGACCAGGGCCCTGGAGGAAGGAGGGCCACCAGGCCCAGGGCACTCACCGCCAGGAACCGCCACGCACCCGCTGCCTGCTGCAGTCGCAGCGGTGTGAACCGGCCCACCAGGCGCCCTGCCGGCGTAGAGGAGAGCCAGGAGGCAAGCCGGAACCCCAGCACGATGGCCAGCACGGCAGCTCCAGGCGCGTGGACGGCGGTCATGAGGTACAGCAGGGCCCCGGTGAAAGACATGCCCACGCCCACTTGGAGCAGGCCCGTCAGCAGATAGTGGACCAGCCACGAGTCGTGGAACGTGCGCACGGAGGACGCTGGTCGAGCAGAAGGCAAGGGCAGCCTGGGCTCGGTGGTAGCTGCAGCCGCTGGCCGCAGAAGCGACGGGGTATCTGAGCCGGCAGCCTTTCTGGGAGTGCGCCGCGATGGGCCGGGAGGGCTGCCCCGAGCGTACCAGACCCCTCCCGCCGCCACTGCCGTGGCGACGCCCAGGAGAAGGAACAGGGACCGTTCGCCTGCGACCTCGCCAGTCCACACTCGGGCAGCGGTGAGCCAGCCAAAGGCGAACAGGAGACCGGCAGCTCCACCCAGGGCGCTGGCCGCCGACAGCCTGCCGTAGATCTGGGCCCATTGCGAACGGTGGACCCGGGAGCAGAGGTACCAGGGAACAGTGGAGTTGGGCACCACGGTGAAGGCGCCGAACAGCAGCGCCAGGACGACGGCGATCCAAAGGGCGCCGGCGGCCGAGAACAGCACAATGGTCAGGGCGGTGAGGAGGAACCCCAGAACCAGCACCGGCCGGGACGCGGCGAGGCGGCGAGCAGAGAACCCGAGGGCCACGGCAGCAAGCGTGTACCCCAGCGTGCTGGCGGAGTCCAGGAAGCCCAGCTCCCCGGCGCTGGTGTCCAGGAGCCGAACAGCGAAGAGGAGGACCAGGGTATCCGCGGCGGTGACGGTGGCCTGGTAGAGGCCGTAGGAAGGGTACAGGTTAGGCGCCCGGGCCGCGACGCGGGGCAGCCATGGGCGCAGGAGCGATGGTGGGAGGGTTGCCGGAGCGAGGGACGTAGCGCACGCTCCCTCTGGAATAATCTGGGACTTTTCTTAGACCTGTTTTAGACAGTGGACAATGCTAACCCCGTCACCCCCTTCTTGTCAAGCCCCCCACCCCCAGAGCCCAGGGTCTTTCAGTTATCCATAAGAGCAGTCCCTGGCTCCTGTACCCCCATCCTAGCCTTCCCCCGCGAGGGGGGGAAGCCGACAATTGAAAGGCCCTGCCCCAGAGCCGACGGCGAAAAGGAGGAGGCGCCGCTATAATGGGAGTGCTGTGCCCGTCGACGTGCTGGAAGGCCTGAACTCCGCCCAGCGGGAGGCGGTGGAGACCACGGAGGGGCCGCTACTCATCGTGGCGGGCCCTGGCAGTGGCAAGACCCGCGTCATCACGCACAGGATCGCCTACCTGGTCCGCGTCTGCGGCGTCTCCCCCTATCGCATCGCCGCGGTCACCTTCACCAACAAGGCAGCCAAGGAGATGCGGGACCGCCTTCAGCGGCTGCTGGGTGCCCGGGGGCAGGGCCTGACCTGCGGGACCTTTCACGCCTTCTGCGCCACCGTGCTGCGCAGGGATGGTCGGCCCGTGGGCCTGGAACCCAACTTCGTCATCTACGACGAGGAGGACCAGGTGGACCTCCTGAAGCGGACCATGGAGGCCGCCGAGGTAGACTCCAACCGGTACCCCGTGCGCGGCGTCCAGAGCGCCATCTCTGGGGCCAAGAGCGTGCTCCTGGACCCTGGAGGGTACGCCGCTCGGGCCACGAGCCCGTACGAGAAGGTGGTGGCCCGGGTGTACGAGCGGTACCAGCACCTCCTCGCCCGCAACCAGGCGGCGGACTTCGACGACCTGCTGCTGAAAACGGTCCACCTCTTCCAGCAGGCACCCGAGGCCCTGGCCAAGTACCAGTCGCGGTACGTCCACCTGCTCGTTGACGAGTTCCAGGACACCAACGTGGCCCAGTACGCTCTTGCCAGGCTCCTGGCCTCCCAGCACCGGAACATCTGCGTGGTGGGCGACCCCGACCAGTCCATCTACTCTTGGCGCCACGCCGACATCAGGAACATCCTCTCCTTCCGCAGGGACTATCCCGATGCCAAGATGGTGAGCCTGGCGGAAAACTACCGGTCCACCAAGACCATCGTGGCGGTGGCCAAGCACCTGATCCTGCCCAACCGGTCCAGGGTGGAGAAGGACCTCTACACCAGGAGAGAGTTGGGCCCGCCGGTGGCCGTGCACGAGGCCTTCAACGAGGAGGAGGAGGCCGTGTGGGTGGTCCAGGAGGTGGACCGGCTGGTGAGGCAGGACAAGGCGCGCAGGAGCGAGTGCGCGGTGATGTACCGGACCAACGCCCAGTCCCGCGCCTTCGAGGAGGCCTGCCTGCGCTACGGCATCCCGTACCAGCTCATTGGTGGTGTCCGGTTCTACCAGCGCCGCGAGGTCAAGGACATCATCGCCTACCTTCGCATGGTGCACAACCCAGACGATGAGGTCAGCCTGCGCCGCGTCATCAACGTGCCCCCCCGGGGCATCGGCGCTCGGACCCTGGACGAGGCGGCCCGCTGGGCGCAGGCCGCGAGCCTCCCCCTCCACGGGGCCCTGGAGGCCCTGGCCTGCCAAGAAGGGGACGGCCCCTCCGGTGCAGCCCCTCCCCTGGGCACACGGGCCAGGGCGGCGGTCCAGGGCTTCCTCCAGCTCTTGGAGCGACTTCGGCAGGAGGCCAAGTCCCTGGGAGTGGCCGGGCTCCTGGACCGGGCGGTGGAGCTCACGGGCTATCGCCGCTACCTGCTCGAAGGGGAGGAGCGGGGAGAGGAGCAGTGGGAGAACGTCCTGGAGCTACGGGGGCAGGCGAAGGACCTAGAGGAGTCGGTGCCCGCGGCGGAGGGA
The DNA here is from genome assembly GCA_016202425.1 of Chloroflexota bacterium. Taxonomy (GTDB): domain Bacteria; phylum Chloroflexota; class Dehalococcoidia; order Lucifugimonadales; family JACQOS01; genus JACQOS01. The sequence continues at coordinate 4,156 of JACQOS010000149.1, read as the reverse complement.
CTGGCCCGCTTCCTGGAGCGGGTCGCGCTGGTGGCGGATGTGGACAACCTGGACGAATCTAAGGATGCCCTGACGCTTATCACGCTCCACCAGGCCAAGGGCCTGGAGTTTCCCGTGGTGTTCATCGCAGGGCTGGAAGAGGGCCTGCTGCCCCACGTTCGCTCCCTGGATGACCCTGAGGCCCTGGAGGAGGAGCGGCGGCTCTGCTACGTGGGGGTGACCCGGGCCAAGGAGAGGCTCTACCTGCTCAGGGCCTTCCGGCGCCATATCATGGGGAGCACCAAGCCTGCTACTCCGTCGCGGTTCCTGATGGATGTTCCTGCGGAGTTCATCCTTGCGGCCCCCCGGATGGCTCCCGATGGCTGGATGAAGCAGGCCCCGGGGCCTGCGGCGGCGGCCCCCACCGGGGGCCCCCTTCCGTTCCGCGCGGGCGACAAGGTCCGGCACGGCAAGTTCGGGGACGGCATCGTGGTGAACTGCGTCCCCTCCGACGCGGACCACGAGGTCACTGTGGCCTTCCGGGGCGACGCCGGCGTCAAGAGGCTCCTGGCCAGCTACGCTCGCCTGGAGAAGCTGGCGTGACAGGCTGCTAGGGGCCAGTCCTCCAGGAGGCCAGGCACGAGCGGGCACGCCAAGAGTCACCGCACCCACCAGGCCAGCACCGTGGCGATCAACCAGGCGAGAATGCCGCAGAAGGGGAAGGTGAGAATCCACGCCACCACGATCTGCCGGCTGACTCCCCAGCGGACGGCAGAGAGCCTGCGGTTCGCGCCCACCCCCATGATGGCCGTGTTGATGGTGTGGGTGGTGCTGAGCGGGATCCCGAAGGCAGAGGCCAGTTGAATAGCAAGGGCGGCGGAACTCTCGGCGGCAAACCCGTGAACCGTCTCCAGCTTCGTCAGGCGGACGCCCATGGTCCTCACGATCTTCCATCCGCCGAAGGCGGTGCCCAGCCCCATGGTGCCGGCGGCCATCAGGATGACCCAGAGGGGGATGTGAAACTCGGTGAAGACCCCGGCCATGAGCAGTGCCAGGGCGAACGCCCCCATGAACTTCTGGCCGTCGTTGCTGCCGTGGCTGAAGGCCATGAACGCCGCCGACAGGAGCTGCAACCTCCCGAAGAGGGCCCTCCCCGCTCCCAGGCGGGCACCCGCGGCGGCCCGCAGCAGCAGTTTGGCGAGCACCATCCCGAAGCCGAAGCCCAGGAACGTGGAGAACCCCAGGCCGATGAGGACCTTCTGCCAGCCCGCCCAGAGGAGCACCGAGGGCCCGGCAGCCGCCAGGCCGGCACCGGCCAGCCCCGCGATGAGGGCATGGCTTTCGCTCGTGGGAAGCCCGTACCGGTAGGCCAGGCTACTCCACACGATGATGGCGATCATGGCAGCGGCCACCGTGCTCAGGTCAATGGCCTCGGGCCTGACGATGCCTTTGCCAATGGTCGCCGCCACCGCCGTTCCCGACATGGCCCCGAGGATGTTCATGACGGTGGCCATGACCACGGCGTGGGCGGGCAACAGGACCCGGGTGGAAACGACCGTGGCGATGGCGTTGGGAGCGTCCGTCCAGCCGTTCACGAACTCGGCGGCCAGCACCAGTAGCAGGACGACGATGGCGGCCAGGGTGAGTTCAGTCACGGCGTGCCAAATCTCTTAGCAGGTTGGTGAAAAAGGAGGAGTCCAGTCCCGACTCGTCGGGATTGGCGGGGGTCTGGGGGTGTCCCCCAGATATAATTCCTACCCCCTTCCTGGCCAGGAAGGGGGACAGGGGGATGGTCGAAAGGGTTTTTCAACACCCTGTTAGGCTCTCAGGAAGGGGCATCCCAGGGCAGAGCGGCGGGATCACGTTCCGGCGGCGCTACGCATTCTTCAAGACAATGGCTTCCAGCACGTTGGCCACATCCTCGCACATGTCCGTGGCCTGCTCCAACTGGCTGTAGATGTCGCGCCACTTCAGCACCTCCATGGGGGAAGTGGCGTCGTTGAAGAGCTGCGCCATGGCGTGGCTGAAGACATGGTCCGCCTCGTTCTCCAGGCGATTGACCTCCACGGCGTCGGGCAGGATCTCCCGCAGCTTGCCCCCCCGGTGGGGCAGCTTCGTCATGGCCGTGAGGAGCGTCTGCGAGGCCTGCCGGATGATGTGGGCCAACTCCTTGGCCGCGGGGGAAGGCTCAGGGATGCGGTACTCCACCATGTACCGTGCCGCCTCTTCGATGGCATCCACCACATCGTCCAGGCGCTCGCCCAAGGCGGCGATATCCTCCCGGTCGAGGGGCGTGATGAACGTGCGATGAAGGTTACGCATGATCTCGTGGATGATGTGGTCGCCTACCTCCTCCAGGCGCTTGATCTCCGCGACCCTCGCGGGAACATCCTGGTAGTCCTGGAAGAGATCGTCCAGGAGCTGGGACACCTCCAAGAGGTTGGCGGCGCTGCTCTTGAGCAGACCAAAGAAGGGGTTTTCGCGGGCGCCGAGAGGCCCCAGGAGCTTCTGGAAAGGTCTTGCCACAGGCCTGAGCAGCTTCTGCACGGGATTGGTGGGCGTCGAACTCTCCTGGTGTCGCACTTCTGGACACTGCTTCGCCCCGGACGAGCCCGCGGCACCGAGGGCCGCCCAAATCTTATCGGCCTGCTTGGGCCAAGTCAATGGCGCTGTGCATCGAAAGAGCCCGGGCACCGTTGCCGTGGGGCGGCGCGTGTTTGACGCGCACCACACCCCACCCTACAATGAATGCGGAACAGACCATAGGTTTCGCAACGTATGGTAGAGAGAACGGTTCTCCCCAACGGGCTCCGGTTGTTGACGGAGTGCATGCCCCACACCCGGTCGGTGTCCATCTGCTACTTCGTGGGGGCGGGGTCCAGGTACGAGGGCGATGCCGAGGCAGGTGTGTCGCACTACGTGGAACACATGCTGTTCAAGGGGAGCCAAAAGCGCCCTTCCAGCATGGCCATCAGCAGCGCCATCGAGGAGGTCGGTGGCAGCATGAACGGGAGCACCGAAAGGGAGTTCTCCAGCTACTGGTGCAAGGTGGCCCGCCCCCACTTCCTCATCGCCCTGGATGTCCTCACCGACCTGATCGTCAGCCCGCTCCTGGACCCGGCAGAGATGGAACGAGAGCGCGGGGTAATCCAGGAAGAGCTGGGGATGACCAACGACTATCCGGGCTACCGGATGGAGATGCTGATAGATGAGATGCTCTGGCCCAACCAGCCCATGGGAAGGGACGTGGGCGGGACCAAGGAGTCGGTGCAGGGAATCACGCACGCCATGCTGGCGGATTACTACCGGCGGCAATACGTTCCCAGCAACGCGGTCCTGGGCGTGGCGGGAGAGGTCAGCCACGGCGAGGTGGTGGAGGCCGTGGAGGCGCTGGTGAGAGCGTGGCCCCCCGGGAAACCACGGCCGTGGTACCCGGCAGGGCTGCCCTCTCAGACGGCGCCCCAGACGCGATTGGAGCGCCGCAAGACGGAGCAGGCCCACCTGGGCCTGGCACTCCCAGGCATTCCGACATCCCACCCGGACCGGTACGCCCTAGACATGCTGAGCGCCGCGCTGGGGGAAGGGATGAGCAGCCGCCTGTTCATGGAGGTGCGGGAGAGACGGGGGCTGGCCTACGACATCCACAGCAGCGTGAACCACTTCCGGGACACGGGCTCCTTCATGGTCTCCTCGGGAGTTGACCCGAAGAAGGGCCACGACACCGTGACGACGATCCTGGAGGAGCTGCGGCGCGTCAAGGACGGCGTAAGCCAGGAGGAGCTGAACCGGGCCCGGGAGCTGGTGAAGGGCCGTCTGCTGCTGCGCATGGAGGACACGCGGGCGGTGGCCGCCTGGGCTGGGGTGCAGGAGCTCCTGCACGACTTGGTGATGAGCGTGGACGACGTGGTGGCGCGGCTGGAAGAGGTCACCCCAGAGAAAGTCCAGCGAGCGGCCAACGACTACTTGGTGGCCGAGCGGCTGAACCTGGCTGTGGTGGGGCCGTACCGGAGCCAGCGGCTGTTCCACAGCCTGTTGCGGCTGTAGGGACAGAGGAGAACAAGAAGAGGGGCCCAGCCTGGAGGGCCCCCTCTTCTTGTGGTTCCGCCCGGACGCCTAGCAAGCTGCTGAAAAAGGGGAGTCCAGTCCCGACTCGTCGGGATTGGCGGGGGTCTGGGGG
>JACQOS010000148.1 GCA_016202425.1 Chloroflexota bacterium | reverse complement strand
GCTACCGTCGCCTGTCGTAGGTACGCTGCAACGCTGGTACATGGGGGTGCAGGGCGAGCCCTGCTCCCCCCTCTCCCGCCTGAGGCGGGAGAGGGGGCCAGGGGGTGAGGGTTTTGAGATGAGTTCTAACTAGCGCTGGAACTCAGACGCCTCTGTGAAAGCGTCGGTTGGATGACCAGGGCCTCTGCGGGTGTTGACCTAGGGGATACCTCCCTACACCCCCATGATGTGGTAGCCGGCATCCACGGGCAGCACCGTGCCGGTGATGCCACTGGACAGGTCGCTCAGCAGAAAGAGGGCGGCCTTGGCCACCTCCTCGTGGGTGACGTTCCGACGCAGGGGGGCTCGTTCCGCATGGATCCGCTTCATGTCCAGGAACCCGTGAATGCCCCGGGAGGCCAGGGTGTCCAGAGGACCCGGCGATAGGGCGTTGACTCGGATGTTCCGCGGGCCCAGCTCGAAGGCGAGCTGACGGACCTCCTGCTCCAGGGCGGCCTTGGCCGTCCCCATCACGTTGTACTCCGGGTAGACACGCTGAGAGGCGTTGAAGGTGAGGGCCACGATGCTCCCGCCATCCTTCTCCATGAGGGGAGCGGCGTGCCGGACAATGGGGACCAGCGAGTAGGCGCTGATCTCCAGGGCGGTCCGGAACCCCTGGCGGCCGGTCCGGGAGAAGGCGCCCTCCAGGTCCTCCCGATTGGCATAGGCGACGCTGTGGACGACGAAGGAGAGCGCGCCGAAGCGCCGGCCCAGCTCCTCGAAGACGGCTGCGATCTGCTCGTCGGTGGCCACGTCGCACTCCAGGAGGACCGGGCCCTCCCAGTCGTGGACCAGCCGGGCAACCCACTCCTTGAGCCTCTGGTTCTGGTACGTCAGGGCCAGGGTGGCCCCTGCGTCGTGGAGAACGCGGGCGATGGCCCAGGCGATGCTGCGCTGGTTGGCCGCCCCAAAGACGACACCGTACTTGCCTCGCAGGTCAATGAGGTGCATAGCTATGCTCTTGGGCCCAGTATACCATTCCGCCATGAGGGTCTTCCGCGTGCCAAGGTTGTTCCTTAGACCCCTTCCGACTACAATGTCCGGCTCAAGGAGCAGCAGGGGGGCCGCACATGAGGGTCGCCGTCATGGGAGCGGGGGGTGTCGGGGGCTACTTTGGAGGCCTGCTGGCGCGGGCAGGCCACGACGTCACGCTCATTGCCCGCGGCGCCCATCTGGAGGCCATCCGCGCCCAGGGACTGAGGGTTGAAGGGGTGGAAGAGCGCTTCACGGTGAAGGCCCCGGCCAGTGATGACCCGCGGCAGGTAGGCCCGGTCGACCTGGTGCTCTACTGCGTCAAGACCTACCACAACGCCACGGCCATCCCGCTGCTGCCGCCGCTGCTGCGGAAGGATACCGTGGTACTCACCTTACAGAACGGTGTGAGCAGCGCCCAGGAGTTGGCGGCAGTGCTGGGCCCGGGGCCGATCCTCACGGGCGCCGTCTACATCGAGGTCACCATCCGGGAACCAGGGGTCATCGTCCAGAGCGGAGGACCCCGACGGATCGTCTTCGGGGAGCCCGTCGGCGGGCCATCGCCGCGAGCCCGGCGCCTCTGCGACGTCCTGGTGCAGGCGGGCATCCGGGCAGAGGTGGCCGAAGACACCCGCCGGGCGCTTTGGACCAAGTTTATGTTCCTGGCCTCGTTTGCGGCCCTCACCGGCCTCTCCAGGGCCCCCGCTGGCAAGCTGCGCGCGGACCCAGAAACCAGGGAACTCCTGGTCCGTGCCATGGAGGAGGTGCTGGCGGTAGGACAGGCCCACGGCGTGCCCCTGGAGCACAAGGCGGTATCCGAAGCCCTCGTGTTCCTGGACAGCGTGCCTGCCAGCTTCACCAGCTCGCTGCACAGGGACCTGGATGCAGGCAGGCCACTGGAACTGGAAGTCCTCTCCGGCGACATCTGGCGCCTGGGGCGAGAGGCCTCTGTGGCCACGCCGGTGCACGAGCTCTTCTACCGGTGTCTCAAGATAGCGGCTGCCGGGAGCGCGCCACGCTCCCAGGCCGGCCCAGGGAGCTTCTGAAAACCCTCACCCTCTTGGTCCCCCTCTCCCCTTCCTGGGAAGGGGAGAGGGGGAAAAGAGAAGGGCTAGGAGGGTGCTGAAAAAGGGGAGTCCAGAGTCCCGAGAGTCGGGACGGAGCCTGCCCTTGAACGAAGTGAAGGGACGGGGGTCTGGGGGTGTCCCCCACTGGGCACTGCCCAGACCCACGACTTGCTACCGTCGCCTGTCGCGGGTACGCTGCAACGCTAGTGCATGGGGGGTGCAGGGCGAGCCCTGCCCCCCTTCCTGGCCAGGGCCTGTCCTGAGCCAGGCGAAGGAAAGGGGGCGAGGGGGATGGTCGTCCCGACCAGGCGGGATTCAGCAGCCCGCCTAGAAGCCCTCGAGAGTGTCTTCAAGATGGGGGACGTTGGCTTCCCCACCTTCCTCACTGGCCATCGCGCCGAGGAGCCCTTCAGCGGGGTGCCCGTCGCCCGAAGGGAGGGGCTGCGCGGGGGCCTGCTCGGGCAGGGGTACGCCGAGCCGCTCTTGCCCCTCGGCGGAGATGTCCAGGCGAGCGGGGATAAGCCGGCCAATAATCACGTTCTCCTTGAGGCCCCGGAGGAGGTCGGTGGCGCCCATGACGGCAGCTTCCGTCAGGACGCGCGTGGTCTCCTGGAAGGAGGCTGCGGCCAGGAAGCTCTGGGTGTTGAGAGACGCCCTGGTCACGCCCAGAAGAGTCGGGCTGGCCGTGGCGGGCTCGCCGCCCTCTGCCAGCACCTTGGCATTGACCTCCTCGAACATAAACCGGTCGATGAGTTCGCCGGGCAGCAGCTCGGTGTCTCCTGGGGTGTCCACGCGGACCTTCCTGAGCATTTGCCGAAGGATGACCTCGATGTGCTTGTCGTTGATGGTGATGCCCTGGGAACGGTAGACGTTTTGCACCTCTGTCACCAGGTAGCGCTGAACCGCCTCCTTCCCCAGGATGCGGAGCAGGTCGTGGGGGTTGAGGGGCCCGGCGGTGAGCTGCTGGCCCGCCCGCACGGAGGCGTCAGGCTCCACCATGAGGTGGGCCGAAGGCGGCACCACGTACTCGCGCCGCTCGGGCTCCTCCCCCACCACGGCCACCGACCCATCGCGAAGGGTGACCCGTCCAGGGTTGCGCGCCACCAGTGCCTCTGAGGGCGCCTGGGCCTCCACAGCCTCCTCGGGGCTTGCCTCGGTGGGCGGGACCGCGAGAACTGTCCCCGCATTGACCCATTGTCCCTCCTCCACCTGCAAGGCGAAACCTTCCGGCAGGGTGTACAGGTCCTGGAACTCCTCCTCGCGGCTGACAACGCGCACTCTGCGGCCTTCGTTGGCCTCCTCGACCTCCACCACGCCGTCGATCTCCGCGAGCAAAGCGAATCCTTTGGGCACGCGGGCTTCGAACAGCTCTTCGACCCGGGGTAGGCCGCTGGTAATATCCACCCCTGCGACGCCGCCCGTGTGGAAGGTGCGCATGGTCAACTGGGTGCCAGGCTCGCCGATGCTCTGGGCCCCGATGATGCCCACCGCTTCGCCCAGCAGCACCGAACGGCCCGTGGCGAAGCTTCGTCCGTAGCAGCGGCGGCACACGCCCCGCCGGGCCTCGCAGGTGAGGGCCGACCGGACCATGACCCGATTGAGCCCGGCCCGCGCCATGGCTTCGGCCTTCCCCTCGTCGATCTCCTCGTTGCGGTCCACCAGGAGCTCGCCCGTCTGGGGGTCGGCCATGGGGGCCGCCGCCAGGCGTCCGATGATCCGCTTTTTGAGGGGCGAGATCATGGCATTCTCGGGCTGCGCCTCCAGGGGGAAGCCCGCCAGGGTGCCGCAGTCCTCCTCCAGGACGATGACGTCCTGGGCCACGTCCACGAGGCGCCGCGTGAGGTACCCGCTGTCGGCGGTGCGCAGGGCGGTGTCCGTCAGTCCTTTGCGGGCGCCGTGGGTGGAGATGAAGTACTCCAGGACGCTGAGCCCTTCGCGGAAGCTAGACTTGATGGGCAGTTCGATGATCCGCCCTCGGGGGTCGCTCATGAGGCCGCGCATTCCTGCCATCTGCTTGATCTGGGCGATGTTCCCTTTGGCTCCGGAGGTCGCCATCATGTAGATGCCGCCGTAGGAGGGTAAGGCCTCTTGAATGTACTGGGTGAGCCGGTCACTGGCCTGGGTCCAGATGTCCACGGTGCGGACGTAGTTCTCCTCCTCGGTGATGAGGCCCATGAGGAACTGCTCCTCCATCTCCGCGATCCTTGCGCTGGCTTCCTCGAGGACCTCTGCCTTCCTCTCGGGTACCTGGAGGTCATTGATGCTGATGGTGATGCCCGCCTGGGTGGCATAGTGGAAGCCCAGGTTCTTGAGGGCGTCCAGCGCCTTGGCTGTCTCCTGGTTGCCCAGGAGGCGATAGCAGTCGGCCACCAGTTCCTTCAGCCGCTCTTTGTCCATCTCCTGGTTGTGGAAGCCCAGGGCAGGGGGCAGCACCTCGTTGAAAAGGATGCGTCCCACGGTGGTCTTGAGCCAGCCGTCCTCCTGCTGGGGGTCCCGTACGAGTATTTGGGCGCGCAGGTCCATCAGCCCGGCGTCGTAGGCGATGCGCGCCTCCTCCTGGGAACCGAACCGCTTCCCCTCCCCCAGAGCGCCGGGGATGATCTGGGTGAGGTAGTAGTTGCCCAGCACGATGTCCAGGGTGGGCGCCACGATGGGGTCCCCGGAGCTGGGGGAGAGCATGTTGTGGACGCTGAGCATGAGGTTGCGCGCCTCTTGCACGGCATGGCGCGACAGGGGCACGTGGACTGCCATCTGGTCGCCGTCAAAGTCGGCGTTGAAGGCGGTGCACACCAGGGGGTGGACCTGGATGGCGCTTCCTTCAATGAGCACGGGCTCGAAGGCTTGAATCCCCAGCCGGTGCAACGTCGGGGCGCGGTTGAGCATCACCGGCCTGCCCCGGGTCACCTCTTCCAGGATGTCCCACACCTCTGGGCGGACCCGCTCGACCATGCGTTTGGCGCTCTTGATGTTGTGGGAGAGACCCCGGAGCACGAGACGGTTCATGACAAAGGGCTTGAACAGCTCCAGGGCCATACGCTTGGGGAGCCCGCACTGGTGCATCTGGAGTTCCGGCCCCACCACAATGACGGAGCGGCCGCTGTAGTCCACGCGCTTGCCCAGGAGGTTCTGCCGAAACCTGCCCTGTTTGCCCCGCAGCAGGTCCGATAAGGACTTTAGCTTGTGGTTGTGGCTTCCGGCGATGGCGCGGCCGCGCCTGCCGTTGTCTATGAGGGCGTCCACGGCTTCTTGGAGCATGCGCTTTTCATTCCGCACGATGATCTCCGGCGCGCCCAGTTCAAGGAGCCGCTTGAGCCTGTTGTTCCGGTTGATCACCCGGCGATACAGGTCGTTCAGGTCGCTGGTGGCGAACCGGCCGCCATCCAACTGGACCATGGGCCGCAGGTCCGGCGGCAGCACCGGCAGCACGGCCAGGATCATCCAGTCAACCTTGTTTTCGCTTTTTCGGAATGCCTCCACAACACGCAGCCGTTTGATGGCCTTCTTGCGCCTCTGGCCGGTGGTGGAACGCACCTCGTTCTGCAGGGACTCCTTGAGCTGTTCCAGGTTCAGCTCTTTGAGGATTTCCAGCACGGCCTCCGCGCCCATGCCGGCACTGAAG
>JACQOS010000147.1 GCA_016202425.1 Chloroflexota bacterium | reverse complement strand
TACATTCCGGGACGTTATCTCCCTCTTACCAGGAGTTCCTCTTCTGGTACGCCCTATGCACTGACTTCTGGCGGAGGTGGGTGAGACATGCGGCTGGCGATTCCGGTCTGGGACAAGCGGGTCTCCCCGGTCTTCGATTCCGCCGGACAACTCTTGCTCGTGGACATCGAGAACGGCGGCGAGAGGAGCTGGCGCTGGGAGGCGATTGCGGAATCCGTTCCCATCCGCCGGGCAAGGAGGATGGTCGAACTCGGGGTGAACGTCCTCATTTGCGGAGGAATCTCCCGCCCTCTGGCGGCCCTCTTGGGGGCTTCAGGTATCAGGGTCATTCCCTGGAGAGCGGGTCCCGTGGAGGAAGTGCTGGAGGCGTACCGGACGGGAAGATTGGACGAGGCCCGCTGGCGGATGCCCGGCTGCGGGGGAGGACGGAGGCGACATCGGAGAGGCTGCACAGGGTTCGGAGGCCGCACGGACGCCACTCTGGACCCGCCAGTGCCGCCAAGGGAAGGGAGGAAAGAGACATGATACTCGCCATCACCGCCATGAGCGCGGGCCTGGATGCCCCGGTGGATCTCCGGTTTGGACGGGCCAGAGGGTTTGTCCTGGTGGATACGGACACTGGAGGCTTCCTGAGCCTGGACAACAAGGGAGAGAGTGGGGTCTGGCAGGGTGCCGGTTTTCAGACGGCGGAGATGCTAACACGCCACGGCGTGGAGGCAGTCCTGACCGGCCGTTTCGGCCCCAACGCCCTGCAGGCCCTTCGGAACGCCGGGATCCGGGCTTACACGGGGCTGGCCGGCGGCTCAGTACGTCAGGCTCTGGAGCAGTTTCTGGCCGGGTCATTTCAGGAAGCATCGGCGGCCGAGGTCCCAAGGGATTCGTGAGCTCTTAACCTGCTCAATAGGAGGAACGAATGATGCCACAGAAACGCGGAACCGGACCCGCAGGAGGTGGCCCTGGGACAGGGCAGGGAATGGGACGGAGCGGCGGCCGGGGGCGGCAGGGAGGATTCGGCTTGGGGCCCGAGGGAGACTGCGTGTGCCCGAAGTGCGGGAAGACAGTGCGGCACGAGCGCGGGGTCCCCTGCTATCAGGCCATTTGCCCGGATTGCGGCACCCTGATGACCCGAAAGTTCTGATCCCATGCGCGGGGGTCTGCAGACCCGACAGGGCGGGCCACCCGGATGCGAATTGCACGCGGCGGATCGCCTCCGGCAGGAAATCCGGAACAGGCTGGAAGGAGAACGGGGCCTATGATTACGGAAAAGATCCAGCGCTTGCTTGCGACGGATGCGTCGGGGGCCCGGATCGCCGATGTGCGGATCGGACTGGGCTACACGGCGGTGCTCTTGGAGTCAGGACAGGCTGGAGTGGCCTATACGCTCCGGGAAGACCTGCGGCCGGGCTGCTCGCCGTTTTCAGGGCAGCGCCCTCTGGCCAGCCGCAGCGCGGCGGAGCTCCTGTCCGGACTCGGATCGGGAGACCCTCTGGAGCGGACGATTGGGCTGGCGACGGCGAACGCGCTGATCTGCCGCCGTGGCGTGGATGCTTTCTCGGAGGGAGACATCCTGGATGCGGTCGCTTTCGGGCCGGACGACCGGGTCGGCATGGTGGGCTACTTCGGCCCTCTGATTCCGCTTCTTCAAAAACGGGTCGCTTCTCTCACCATCTTTGAGCGAAATCCTGCCCGCGGGGCGGGTCTCGAGCCCCCGGAGCGGGCTCTCGACCTTTTGCCCGAGTGTACCGTGGCGCTGATCACCTCCTCTGTGCTCCTTACGGGTACGCTGGACCCTTTGCTCCAGGCGGCGGCCCGCTGTCGGGAGATTGCCCTGTTGGGGCCGTCCACTCCTTTGATCCCTCGATCCTTTGCAGACACGGGGGTCACGTGGCTATCGGGCCTGGTGATCGTGAATGCCGCGCAGGTTCTCCGCGTGGTCAGCGAGGGGGGAGGCACCCGCGAGTTCTCGCCCTTTGCCCGAAAAGTGAATCTACAGATCCGTGGGGGGTGAAGCCGGAAACGTTGTGAGGAAATGAATGAGAGGCAGGGCTGCCGTGTGCCCGCCAGAAAGTGTTTTGGGTTCATCAATACCATGGAGATCGATCGAGTGCCTGATATCTCGCTCGGCAGGCTGTTTTTTTCCTTCCTCCGCCTGGGGGCTACGGCGTACGGCGGTCCGGCCATGATGGCCTACCTCCGGCGGGAGTGCGTGGACAGACGGCGGTGGCTTACGGAGCAGGACTTCCAGGAGGGCATGGGGTTGTGCCAGGTGATTCCGGGAGCCACCACGGTGCAGATG
>JACQOS010000144.1 GCA_016202425.1 Chloroflexota bacterium | reverse complement strand
GCTTCTTCCTCCGCTGTTCCTCCGATTTCGCCAATCAGGACCAGAGCATGGGTATCCGGGTCAGCGTTGAAAAGCTCCACCGCGTCGCGGAAGTTCGTACCGATGATCGGGTCGCCCCCGATGCCAATGCAGGTGGACTGGCCAATGCCCAGCGCGGTCAGTTGCGCCACGGCTTCATAGGTGAGCGTTCCGCTTCGGGAGACCACTCCCACCGGGCCCGGGATGTGGATCTCCCCGGGCATGATGCCCACTTTGCATCGGCGGCGAGGGGAGATGGCGCCCGGGCAGTTGGGGCCGATGAGCCGGACGCCCTTGTCCTGGAGGTAGGGCTTCACCTTGACCATATCCAAAGGGGGGACCCCTTCGGTGATGCACACCACGAGAGAGATGCCCGCATCGGCCGCCTCCAGCATGGCATCGGGCGCCCCAGGGGCGGGCACGTAGATGATGGAGGTGTTGGCAGCGGTCTCGTGGACGGCGTCCTCCACGGAGTCGAAGACGGGTACCCGGCCGTTGAAGGTGGTGCCGCCTCGGAAAGGCGTCACGCCCGCCACAATGTTGGTCCCGTACTCCAGCATCTGGCTGGCATGGAAGGAGCCCTGACGGCCGGTGATCCCCTGAACGATGAGGCGTGTTTCGCCGCCTACCAGGATGCTCATGCCGCTGTCAACCTCTTGAGGACCGCTACGCCGTCGGCCAGGCTGGCAATGGGGTGGACCGGCAGACCGGACCGCTGAAGGATGCGCCTGCCCTCTTCGGCATTGGTGCCCAGGAAGCGGACCAGCACGGGGATGTCTCTCCGGTCCGGGGGGATACCGTCCGCAATGCCCTGGGCGATCTCGTCGCAGCGGGCGATGCCGCCAAACACGTTCACCAGTATCTGCCGGACGTTGGTGTCCTCCAGGACGAGGCGCACCGTCTGGGCGACGCGCTCCGGTCGGGCCCCACCCCCGACATCCAGGAAGTTGGCGGGCTCGCAACCGGCGGCGCGGACGGTGTCCATGGTCGCCATGGCCAGCCCGGCGCCGTTCACCAGGCATCCCACCGTCCCGTTCAACCTCACGTAGGAGATGCCCGCCTGAAGGGCCTTGGCCTCCAGCGAGTCCTCCTGGCTCCAGTCGCGGAGCTCCGTCATCTCGGGGTGGCGAAAGAGGGCGGAGTCGTCGATGGTGACCTTGGCGTCCAGCGCCACCACGCGCTCGTCCCTGGTGAGCACCAGGGGGTTGACCTCGATCAGGGAACAGTCCTTGGCCATGAACAGGTCGTACATGGCCATGAGGTGTCTACTGAAGCTGGCCGTGGGCTCCTGGGAGAGTCCCAGGGCGCGGGCCAGCCTCCGGCACTGGAAGGGCTGCAGCCCGATGTCCTGGCGTACCAACTCCCGCAGGACCATCTCGGGGTGCTCCGCCGCCAGGTCCTCGATCTCCACGCCTCCGGCGCCGCTGGCGACAACCACCGGAGCGCCGGCGGAGCCGTCCAGGAGGAGCCCGAGGTACATCTCCCGCCCGATGTCCAGGGTCTCTTCCACCAGCACCTTGCCCACAGGTGCCCCCTGGGGGCCGGTCTGGTGGGTGACCAGGCGGGAGCCCAGCAACTGGGCTGCCGAACGCTCCGCCTCCTGGGCCGTCCGAGCCAGCCGGACCCCTCCGGCCTTGCCGCGCCCGCCCGCGTGGACCTGGGCCTTCACGACGCAGGCGCCTCCCAGGCGCTCCGCTACCTGGCGAGCCTCTGGGGGGCTGGAGGCCACGCCGCCCTTAGGGATGGCCACGCCGTAGCTGGCGAGGAGGGCCTTGGCCTGGTACTCGTGGAGTTTCATGGGTCTGGATGCGTCTGTCGGGTGTAACCGCTAAGTGCGGACAGCGGAGGGGGTGGGATTCGAACCCACGATCCCCAAGGGGGATAGCGGTTTTCAAGACCGCCGCCATCAACCGCTCGGCCACCCCTCCCAGATACGATTTGTTCGCGTGTTGTATAAGATTTGTACAAATTGTCAACCGTTTGTCAACCGACCATTTCGGTTGCCCTCTCCGGCTCGGTGTCCAGTGCCAGCATCTTGTCGAAGGCCAGCGCCGCCGCCGCTTGCAGCCCTGGGGCCACATGGGAGTACGTGTCGAGGGTTACGGCGATGGTGGAATGACCAAGCCGCTCCTGGACGATCTTGGGGTGAATGTTCTGAGCCAGCATGAGAGAGGCGTGGGTGTGCCTCGCATCGTGCAAGCGGACTCCGGTCAGCCCCAGGCCCCTTACAAGCCGCCGCCAGGCCCGGGTGACACTGTTCGGAAGCATAGGCCGACCATCTGCCCAGCTAAACACCAGGCCATTATCTTCCAACGGTATCCCAAGAGCAAGACGGTTAGCTTCCAATCCTGCCAGGTGCTCCCTGAGCACAATGGCGCTGGAAGGCGTCAAGGCCACCATGCGCTTACCCTTGGCGCTCTTGGGCTCGGTGTAGGTGATCCTCCCGCCGTTGAGCACGTGCAGCCCCTGGGCCACGTGGATGGTGCCCAGGGTCAAGTCCACGTCATGGACCCGAAGGCCCAGAAACTCGGAACGGCGCAGCCCGGTGTAGAGCGCCGTATGGAATAAGGCGTAGTAGGGTGTGGCCCTGGCCGCTTCCAGGACCCTGGTGACCTCCTGGGGGGACAAGGCCCGCATCTCCTTTCGATCTGGCCTTGGGGGGGTCACGGCCTTGCAGGGGTTGCGGGAGATGTAGCCCAGCTTCACGGCGTAGTCCAGGCTCTCTTGCAGTATCCGGTGTACGTGTAGAACGGTTCTGGCTGACACCTGGGCCAGCATATCCCGGTAGAGCGCCTGGACGTGAGACGGTTGCAGGTCACGGAGGGACAGTCTACCCAGGGCGGGATAGACTCGGTAGCGGAGCTTGCTTTCATAGCCCTGCATGGTACGCGCCCTAACACGTGGGGCATGGTCACGTAGCCACTGGGAGAGGGCTTCCTGGACGGTGATCTTCTCCGGCCTTACCGTGTACCCGTCCTTCGTACTGGCGATCAGCTCCGCCAGGCGGTCCTGGGCCTGGCGTTTGTTTCCCTGGAACGTCTCATAGAGGGCGCGGCGCTTGCCGCTTGCGTCGCGTGGTAGCTCTACCGTGAGCGTCCAGCTTCCCCGACTCCGTTGTCTCAGATTGCCTCTCATGGTGTGCCTCCATATGTGGGTTTGGGGTTCCGTAGCAGCAAGAGGAATAGCTGCCCTATCTGTAGCTGTGCCAGACGTACGATCAACGGCGGCCTGTCAAAGGCCGGCTGCCAGTTGACCAGGAACCGGAGTAGCAAGGTGACGGGGTACTGCGGGTCCAGGCTCGGCGGCGGGACAATCAGGGCACGGGACACACCGTCTGCGACCCTGCGGCTCAATGTCTGTGCCTGTTTCAGGTAAGCCTTCCGCTCTTGCTTCCCCTTCCAGGGTTCCTTTGCCTCTATCAACACCCCCAGCTCCGCAAACGACGGCTCCGAGAGCCAATCAGCCACTACCGGGGCGGCAGCTATGGCGTAGAACCAGGGATTCGCGTTCCGAGCGTCCATCTGATAGCGGCGGGCTGTTTCCACTAGGCGACGAAAGAACCAGGGAATGTAACGGGTGCCCTGGCGCTGGGCAACCTCTATAAGACCCAGGTTGCCCTCCCAGGCGTTCCGGTTGAAGCCTTTCAGGTCCGCTAGCCCGTCAATCGTCCAGTCGGCGGGCCACTGGCGAGATTCTGGCCAGTCGTCATCGGGGGTTTGTCGTGGCTTCCTTGGGGCATTCTCGCCCTTCACCCAACGCTGAATTGTCCGGGGGCTGACCTGGTATTCAGCCCCAAGCTTATCATAG
>JACQOS010000143.1 GCA_016202425.1 Chloroflexota bacterium | reverse complement strand
GCATCGGGTGCTGGCCGTGAATCTGCACGGCGTCTTCTATTGCAGCCGCGCCGTCCTGCCCGCCATGCTGTCCAGGAAGTGGGGGCGGATCGTGAGCCTTGCCTCAGTCGCCGGCAAGGAAGGGAACCCCAACATGGCGGCCTACTCTGTGTCCAAGGCGGGGGTCATCGCCTTCACCAAGTCCCTGGCCAAAGAGGTAGCGCGGGACGGCATCACCATTAACTGCGTGACCCCGGCCCTCACTGACACCGACATGGCGCGAAGCTTTACCCCCGAGCAGCGGGCGCTCCTCGCCAGCAAGGTCCCCATGGGACGCCTGGCCGCCCCGGAGGAAATCGCCGCGGTCATTGCCTTCCTGGCCTCGGACGACGCCAGCTTCGTCACGGGAGCCGTCTACGACGCCTCCGGCGGCCGGTCGGATTACTGACCAAGCTCCTCAGAGGGCCGTCCATCCCCCGTCAATATACAGCGTGGTCCCGGTGATGAAGCTGGAGGCCTCGGACGCGAAGAAGATCACCGCCCCGTGCAGCTCCTCCGGCCGGCCGAACCGCTTCATGGGCATCCGATCCATGAAGAACTTCACCTTCTCGGGATCGTCCAGGATGACCTTGTTCAGGTCGGTCAGGAACGGCCCCGGGCAGATCGCGTTCACCCGGACGTTGAAGGGCGCCCACTCCACGGCCAGCGTCCGGGTCATCTGGACCAGGCCCCCCTTGCTGGAGGCGTAGGCGGCCCGCTCGGGGATGGTGACACTGGCCAGCATCGAGGCGATGTTCACGATGCGGCCCTGCTGCCGGGTCAGCATGTGTCTGCCCACCACCTGGGCCACCCGGAAGCAGCCCGTGAGGTTCGTGTCCAGGGTCTGCTCCCAATCGCCGTCGGTGAGTTCCAGCGCCGGCCTCCGGATGTTGATCCCCGCGTTGTTCACCAGGATGTCAATTTTCCCCAGGCTGGCCACGGCGCGCCGAACGGCCTCCTCGACCTCTTCCCTCCGGGTCACATCCATCTGGAGCGGAAGCACCGACCGCCCGCTCGGCAGGAGGTCGGCCGCCACCGCCTGAACGTCTGCCAGGTTCCGGCTGGTCACCACGAGGTCGGCGCCCGCCTCGGCGAGGGCCCCGGCGATGGATCGCCCGAACCCCCGGCTGGCTCCCGTGACCAGCGCCACCTGCCCCGTCACGTCGAAGAGTGTCCCCATCGCTCGCCCTTCCGTTCCCTCGCGTCACGCCGTCATCTCGTCCAGCCGGACCAGCCGCCGCTCCCGCATGGACCGGTAGGCCGCCAGGGCCACGGCCAGATCCTGGCGCCCGTCACTCCCCGTCACGGGCGGGTCGCCGCCGCGATCCAGGGAGGCAACGAACCGCTCGATCTCCGTCCGGAAGCAGTCCACGTTGGGCGCCGCGTGCTCGGTCCAGGTGCCGTCCCGCAGCATCCGCACCCGGACCTCGTCGGGCACGCGGGCCATGGATCGCTCGGAGAGGATCGCCCCCCGGTCGCTGTACAGCTCCAGGGCGTTGCGGCCGTAAGGGATGCCGCCGCTCACGCTGATGGTGCCCAGGGTGCCCCCACGGAAGCGGAGATGAATCACCGCGGTGTCCTCGGCCTCGCACGGATACACCAGATGGTCCTGGAAGGATCCGACGGCCTCGACCTCGTCGGCCAGGACGTACCGGAGCAGGTCAATGGCGTGGATGGCCATGTCCATGATCACCCCGCCGCCGCCCAGGTTCCAGGTGAGCCGGTACTGCGACGGGCTGAAGCGCTCCCCCTGCCGGAGACGGAAGGAGGTGAGGAAATCGATCTTGGCCAGGACGATCTTCCCGATGGCATTCTCCGCCAGGAGCTGCCGCACGCGCTGGTGGGCGACGTGAAACCGCATGTTGTTGCCGATCATCAGGCGAACCTTCGCCGCCCGGCAGGCCTGGATCATCCGGTCGCACTCGCGGAGACTCACGGCCATGGGCTTCTCGCACAGGACGTGCTTCCCCGCCTCGGCCGCCAGAACGGTATGCTCGCAGTGCAGGGCAGGCCAGGTGGCCACGTACACT
>JACQOS010000142.1 GCA_016202425.1 Chloroflexota bacterium | reverse complement strand
GTGCACTCCTCCTCCAGATTGCTTCGTCGTCCTCCCGACAAGTCGGGATCGGGACTCCTCGCAATGACAATTCGTGAGCGTATTTCGGGAACACCACACTTGTACCTACTTGCAGAAAAGGGCGCTATGATCAACCGCTCGTGGTGAGCTTGTCGAACCATACGAGCGGAGGGAAAGTCCCGCTCATGTCCTTCGACGGTGCTCAGGATGAGCGGGACTTGAAGTATGAAATGTTTACGCTGATTCACGTCATTAGATACTAAGCATGAACGTACTGCTGCCAGCGGGCGGGGAGCTGGGGGTCCTGGACGGTGGCCAGGACGTAGTCGCCGAACTCCCGGCCGGTGGCGCCGTTGCTGCGGCCGGTGACGGCGACCTTGCGCTCGTACTGACCGCAAACGTCGAGGGCCTGGTGAAGCCGGCCCCCCAACTCTTCGAAGCCGATGTGCTGAAGCAGCATGGCGCCTGCGCGCATGACGGAGCTGGGGTCGGCGTACTGGGCGCGGCCCTCGCGGACCATGCGGGGCGCGGTGCCGTGGATGGCTTCGAACATGGCGTACCGTTTGCCCAGGTTGGCGCTGCCGGCCGTCCCGACGCCTCCCTGGATCTCGGCGGCTTCGTCGGTGAGGATGTCGCCGTAGAGGTTGGGCAGGGCGAAGACCTGGAACTCTTTCCTTCGCCTGGGGTTGATGAGGTTAGCGGACATGATGTCCACGTACCAGCCCTCCCAGGTGATCTCGGGGTAGCGGGAGGCCACGGCCCTAGCCACGTCCAGGAACTTGCCATCGGTGGTCTTGATGATGTTGGCCTTGGTGACGATGGCCACGTGCTTCTTGCCGGCGCGCCGGGCATGGTCGAAGGCGGCCTCGATGATCCTCAGAGAGCCCTGGGTGGTGATGACCCGGAAGTCGACGGCCAGGTCGGGGGTGACGTTGATGCCCTGGCTGCCCACGGCGTACAGGTCCTCGGTGTTCTCGCGGAAGAAGATCCAGTCGATGCCCTCCTTGGGGACGCGCACGGGACGGACGTTGGCGAAGAGGTCGAGCTCCTTGCGCATGGCGACGTTGGCGCTCTCGATGTTGGGCCAGGGGTCGCCTTTCTCCGGGGTGTGGGTGGGGCCCTTGAGGGTCACGTGACACTTCTTGATCTCTGCCAAAACGTCGTCCGGGATGGCCTTTTTGTGGGCGGCTCGGTTCTCGATGGTGAGACCTTCGATGACACGGATGACCAGCTTGCCCTCCTGGATGGCTGGTTGCAGGAGGCGCTCCAGGACGCGCTGGGCCTCGACGCAGATGGAGGGGCCGATGCCGTCGCCTCCCAGGACGCCGACGATGATGGGCCGGACCTTGCTGTAGTCGGTCCAGGGGCCCTCACTCTTGAGCCGCTCGACTCGCTGGAGTTGCTGCTGGAGGATTTTCCCGAAGTGCCCTGTGGCTGCCTGAATGGCCTGTTGTTGGTCCAAGCTCTCGCTCCTTTCCGGCCGCGCTCGCTAGTGTCGAAGGCGCGGGTAGCTACGGCTCGCCCTGGCGCACAGAGAAGCCCCGCTCTCGCCGCGACGCGGCAGGAGGGGGCGGTATGCTCCTAACCCGATTATATCAGGATGCTACCGGGCGGCGCTGGCCCGGGCAGATATTGCCGCTCGAAGAGTCTTCGACCTGGCTGATTCGGGAGAATCCCGGTCGTGGGCGTGGGCGGTGCTCGTGCCCTTCCTGGCAGGGGCCTATCTGCGGCTCCAGCCCAGGGTGCGCCGGGCCTGGTCCTGGGCCCTGGCCTGCCAGAGGGCCTCTTTCCAGCGGCTCAGGCGCTGAGCGGGAAGGTGAAGGGGCTGCCCTTCCAGGAATGCCTCCACGATAGCGGCGACTGCCGCCATGAGGGAGGCGGGTTCCTGGTGCCTCTTGTCGCGCTCGCTCATAGGTCTTCGGTGTCAGAGGGGAAGGTTGCCGTGCTTCTTGGGTGGGAGGGTGTCGCGCTTGTTCTTGAGCATCTCGAGGGCGCGAATGACGCGGGGCCGCGTGGTGGTGGGGTCGATGACGTCGTCGACGTAGCCCCGGCCGGCGGCGACGTAGGGGTTGGCAAAGCGGGTGCGGTATTCCTGGGTAAGCTGTGCCCGGAGGGCCTGAGGGTCCTCGGCGTCGGCGATCTCGTCCCTGTAGATGATTTCGATGGCGCCCTCGGGCCCCATGACGGCGATCTCGGCCGTGGGCCAGGCGAAGTTGACGTCGGCCCGGAGGTGCTTGCTGCCCATGACCACGTAGGCGCCGCCGTAGGCCTTGCGGATGAGGATGGTGATCTTGGGGACGGTGGCCTCGGCGTAGGCATAGAGGAGCTTGGCACCATGGCGGATGATGCCCCGGTGCTCCTGGTCGATGCCCGGGAGGAAACCGGGAACGTCCACAAGGGTGATGATGGGGATGTTGAAGGCATCGCAGAAACGGACGAAGCGGGCCCCCTTGTCGGAAGCGTCAATGTCCAGGACGCCCGCCAGGAAGGATGGCTGCTGGGCGACGATGCCGACGGGGTGGCCATCCATGCGGGCGAAGCCTACGACGATGTTCTGGGCGAAGAGGCGGTGGACCTCGAGGAAATCGGTGCGATCCACGATCCTGAGGATGACGTCGCGGATGTCGTATGGCTTTACCGGGTCTTCGGGTATGAGGGTGGAGAGTTCGGGGTCGGTCCTGCTGGCGTCGTCGTAGGAGGGGGTCGCCGGCGGGTCTTCCATGTTGTTCTGGGGGAGGAAGCTGAGAAGGCGGCGGACCTCCTTGAAACACTCCTTTTCGGAGCTGTGAGTGAAGTGGACGACTCCGCTGTGGATGGCGTGGCTATCGGCGCCTCCCAGGTACTCGTGGGTGACGGTCTCGCCTGTGGCGGCCTTGATGACGTCGGGGCCGGTGACGTACATCTGGCCGATGCCCTGGACCATGAAGACGAAGTCGGTGAGGGCGGGGGAGTAGACGGCTCCGCCAGCGCAGGGGCCGAGGATAACGGAGACCTGGGGGATGACCCCGGAGGCCAGAGTGTTGCGAAGGAAGATGTCCCCGTAGCCCGCCAGGCTTACGACGCCTTCCTGGATGCGGGCGCCCCCGGAGTCGTTGAGGCCGACGATAGGAGCGCCGTTTTTCATGGCCAGGTCCATGACCTTGCACACCTTTTCGGCGACCGCCTCCGAGAGAGAGCCGCCGTACACGGTGAAGTCCTGGGCGAAGACGTAGACCAGGCGCCCGTGGACCCTCCCGTGGCCGGTGACGACGGCATCGCCGGGGTAACGCTGCTGCTCAAAGCCGATGTCCATGGACCAGGCTGCGACGAAGGTGTCCAGCTCCTCGAAGGTATCGGGGTCCAGGAGGAGTTCGATGCGCTCCCGGGCGGTGAGCTTGCCCTTGGCGTGCTGTTGCTGGACGCGCTTCTCGCCTCCCCCTTTCAGGGCCTCGGCCCGGCGCTCCTGGAGCTCCGCCAGGTGTTCAACGATCTTCTTTTCGACAGCCATAGCCACCTCGAGGTTCGCGTGGTGCCCTGGGAACGGACCCGCCATCGCCCGCGTTGGACGACGGGATGGTAGCAGAATTCCTTCCACGGCGCAAGACGAGCCTGGAGCCTCAGGGACCTACGAGGCGGGGAGAACCAGCACGCGGTTGGCCTGCAGGGCGTCCGAGTCGGCCCGGGCACCGAGGACTGCCGCCACCAGGGCTACGAGGAGGGCGCCTGGCTGCCTCCAGTGGCCGGGAGCGCGGGGCGAGAGGGTCGTCTTCATAGGGGCAGACCTCCTCGGAATGGATACCGGCCCTGCGTCGTTTGTGTCAGACGTTCCATGCTTCCATGGTACAATAGCCGGCGAGTCCATGGTATCTGGCGGGCGGGAGGTGGATGTGGAGCGAAAGGCGTTGGCCTTGGGCCACCGGCGGTTTGTCTGGGGCGAGCGGACCTATGTGATGGGCGTCATCAACGTGACGCCCGACTCGTTCTCTGGGGACGGCGTCCTGGACGTAGACCAGGCGGTGGCCCGGGGGAAGCGGTTCGTCGAGGAAGGCGCCGATATTCTGGATGTCGGGGGCGAGTCCACGCGCCCCCCCTATTCGGCCAGGGCGGAGGCCCACCTGACGGGGGCGACTTCCTGGCAGGGTGCAGTCCCCGTCTCCGAAGAGGAGGAGGTCCAGCGCATCTTGCCGGTCATCGAGCGCCTGGCAAAGGAAGTGGACGTGCCCATCAGCGTGGACACGTACAAGGCCGGGGTGGCCCGGCGGGCGCTGGAGGCCGGGGCGAGCCTCATCAACGACGTATGGGGATTGAAACAGGACCCGGCCGTCGCCCGCGTGGCGGCGGAGGGCGGTGCCGGGCTTATTCTCATGCACAACCAGCCGGAAGTTGGCTACCGGGAGCTGATGGCGGACATCCGGGCGAGCCTGGCGGCGAGCGCCGACCTCGCCCTGGCCGCGAGGGTCCCCGCGGAGCACATCGTCCTGGACCCGGGTTTCGGTTTCGGGAAGACGGCGGCGCACAACCTGGAGCTGCTCCGGCGACTTGGGGAGCTGAGAGAGCTGGGGTACCCCTTGCTGGTCGGCACCTCCCGCAAGTCCACCATCGGGCTGGTGCTGGGGCTGCAGGTGGAGGAGCGTCTGGAGGGGACGGCCGCCACGGTGGCCCTGGCCATTGCCAGCGGCGCGGACATCGTCCGGGTGCACGACGTGAAGGCGATGGTGCGCGTGGCCCGGATGGCCGATGCCATCGTGCGGGGGTGGCCGCGTGGCTAGAGCCGGGCGTCGCTCCAGGCCGGGGGACGTCACGATCTTGCTGGGGCTGGGGAGCAACCTGGGCGACCGAGAGGGGAACCTGCGGGAGGGGATGAGGCTGCTGGCGGCAGACGTGACCATTGAACGGGTCTCCTCCCTCTACGAGACGGAGCCGTGGGGCTACAGAGAGCAGCCGCCATTCCTGAACCTGGTGTGCCAGGGGTGGACAGCCCTTGAGCCGCGCGCGCTCCTGAGCCGGTGTCAGAAGGTGGAGCGGGAGGTGGGGAGGACTGCTACGTCCCGCTACGGGCCGCGGGTGCTGGATGCCGACATCCTCGCCTACGGTGAGCTTGTGGTGGAAGCGCCGGACCTGGTGGTGCCCCATCCCCGCCTGGCGGAGCGCGCTTTCGTCCTGGTGCCGCTGGCGGAGGTCGCCCCCGGCTGGATGCACCCGGTGCTGAAGCAAACGGCGGAGCGCCTCCTGGGGCAGGTGCAGGGCCGGGAAGGGGTGCGGCTGTGGGGCCCTTCGGGGCGGGTCCTGCGGAAGGCAGGCGCCTCGGCCTAGTCGCGGAGGCTGGGCGGGAGCAGGTTGGGAATGGAGTCCTGGATGGGGTACTCCTCCGGGCAGCGGGAGCAGAGGAGGGCCCCGGCGACCACTTCCTGCCCCTCTTCCTTCTCGACGCGGAGCTCCAAGGGGCCCTTGCACACAGGGCAAGCCAGAATGTCCATGAGGTCTTTTCGCATGGGGTTCCCCGTTTCTGGCGCTAGAGAAGCTATGGTACTCCTTCACTTCCCCGGTTGCCAAGGACGTCTTCCAAGGCCGCTCTAGTGTCCTGTATCCGAAGCTCGCCGCAAGTGTCATTGCGAGGTCCGATGGTTCGAAGTCCTCACCACAGGCTCCGGAGGGGCGTGGCAATCTGGTGGCAGGGGTGCACTCCTCCTCCAGATTGCTTCGTCGTCCTCCCGACAAGTCGGGATCGGGACTCCTCGCAATGACAATTCGTGAGCGTATTTCAGGAACACCACACTAGGCGCGGGCGATGGCCTGCTCGTAGAGGAGACGGAGGAGGTCGGAGAGGAGGAGGACGAGGATGCCCAGGAGAAGGAGCAGGCCGAGGCCGGAAAACGCGGCCCTGGCAACGCGCAGCAGGATGGGCGAGGGGTTCTCCTGGGCAGGTGGGGACGGGGCGATGGGGCGCTGCGGCCGGAAGCGTACGAGGTAGGCCATCCCCAAAGCCAGGGCGATCTTGATGCCCAACACGGTGCCATAGGCGGCGCCGGCCTTGCCAGAGGTGAGGCGGTTGACGGCCAGGATAGCGCCAGTGAGAAGGAGGACCCAGAGGGCGATATCCACCAGGTTGCGGAACTCCCGGCCCAGGGCCTGGGAGACCTTGGCCTGCTCCTGCATGCCCTGAAGGGCCGGGCGCACGACGAGCAGAAAGAAAATGCCTCCTCCTACCCACGCCACGGCCGCCAGGAGGTGGAGCCCGCGGACCGCCAGCAGGGCGACGTCGGCGGGTGTCATGAGCCCATCCCAAAATTCGTCTTCGGGGGAGTGCAGAGGGGGCTTGCCCCCTCTGACGGGGGTCTGGGGGTGTCCCCCAGAACCTCTCTCATCCCCCTCTCCCTTTCGAAGGGAGAGGGGGACCGAGGGGGTGTGAGATTTTGGGATAGCTTCATGGAGAGGGCACGAGGATGATGGGAGGCCGGGACACGTCGGCGGTCACTGGCCGAGGAGCTCCTCGACGAAGGCGACCAGGCGCGCCTCGTCGATCCGGCCAAACGATTGCTTGTGCACCTTGCCTTCGCGGTTGATGAAGACGGTAACGGGCAGGCCCCTGACGCCGTAGTCCTGGGCGATCTTGCCGGTCGTGTCGGGCCCGGTGGGGAACGTGGTCTGCTGCTCGTCCAGGAAGGCCCGGGAGTCGCGGGGAGGGTCGGCGACGGCGACGCCAAAGAGGACAAGGCCCCGGTCGCGGTAGCGGTCGTAGACCTGCTGGAGGGCGGGAAACTCGGCACGACAGGGAGCGCACCACGATGCCCAGAAGTTGAGGACAACGGGGTGGCCCCGGTGGTCAGAGAGGGTGAAGCTGCCAGGGCCACCGGTGTAGAGGGGGACGGTGAAGTCGGGGGCGGCGTCTGGGCGGGCGCCGCGGGCCAGGAACACGCCATAGCCGGCCAGGGCCCCCAGGGCCGCGGCCAGGGCGAAGCTCAGGCCGAAGCGCCACCATCGGAAGGACGTGGCGATGGTCTTGGCGGTTTCGCTCACGGCATCTTCGGAGTCCAGGCCCTCGGGCGGAAGCTGTCTCCCCATTGTACTGTTGGATGGCAGAAGGGGTCAAAGGGGTGCAGGGCTGTGGCCGGCCTGGGGCCCGAGGCTAGAACCTGTCTCAGAACTCCTTCTGGGGGAGTCCATCCCGACGGGTCGGGATGGCGGGGGTCTGGGGGTGTCCCCCAGCTATCTTTCCTTCCCCCTCTCCCTTGCCAAGGGAGAGGGGGACACAGGGGGTGAGGGTTTTGAAATGAGTTCTAGGATGACTCCTCCTCCGGCTGGGCGTCGCCCATCTCCTCCTGGAGGAGGCTGCGGGCGTGGCGAAGGAGGAGCTCCATGCGGGCGGGCTCGGTGTTGCGGGACTCCAGGTAGAGGCGCAGCGCATCCAGGGGCGCAAGGCTGCGGCTGGCCTCGGGCGAGAGGCGGGTGCGGCGAGAGCGGTCGACTTCGTGCTGGATGCTGGCCACGTGGTGGGCCGCAAAAGCGGCCAGGGCCTCGCGGATGGCGGCATGGCGCAGGCGGGGCTCCTGCTCTTCGGACATGTGGACGAGGACGCGGACGATGGAGCCTTCGACGTGCCTGCGGGCGATGGTGTCCAGGACTGCCTGGGTGGGGTCCTCGCGCCCAGGGTCTACGGGGACGTCTATGGTGAGGAAGGGACGGGCCTGGACACGGTGGAAGGTGAAGGTCGAGAGGCGCTGGCCCGCCGGCCTGGCCGCGTCCAGGTCCACCACGCAGAAGCCCTTGTCTTCGCCCTCCTCGGAGAAGTCCACCCGCTGGAGGCTGCCGGCGTAGACGATAGGGGGGTTGGTGTAGAGGACCTGGTGCTTGTGGATGTGACCCAGGGCCACGTAGTCCAACGCCGGGTGGGCGAGATTGGAAGGCATGAGGACGGGGTCGTCGCCCAGGACCATGGAGCGCTCCGTGCCCACTCTCGCGCCCAAGACGTGCACGTGGCCCACCAGGACAGCGGGCAGAGAGGGGTCCAGGCGCTGGAACTCCTGGGCCAGCAGCAGGGTGAGGCGGTCCTGGAGGAGCTGCTTGATCTGGTCCAGGGTCATGGTCCGCGTCTCCTCGCGGGCCAGGAAGGCGGCCCTCCTGACCCAGGGGAGGCTCACCACCTGAAGGGGGCTGGCGCGGGTGGGGATGAGGGTGGTGGCGATGCGGTCGGCGACGAAGACGCGCTCGATGGCGAGGGTGGGGAAGATCTCCAGGGCGGTGGCGCGCCCAGCAATGGCGGGGAGGTCGTGGTTGCCGGCGACGAGGAAGACGGGGATGCCGGCGGAGGTGAGGCGGGCGATGCGGCGGGCGAACTCGCGCTGGTGGGTCTGGGAGGGGTCGCGGCTCTTGTAGGCGTCGCCGGCGAAGAGGACGGCATCCACCTGCTGGGCGATGGCGAAGTCCACCAGCTCGTCGAAGGTGGCGAGGAAGTCGAGGAGGCGGGTGGAGAGGCCCGTCTGGGGGTCTACTCGCCCGTAGTTCTCGACGCCGATATGGAGGTCAGCGAAGTGGAGGAGCTTCACCCTGCACCCTCCTGGCTGCGATGCCGGGTGGTGGGCGCGTTCGACCGTGTTGAAGGGCCGTCGAAGGTCCTGTCCCTGGTATCGCGTGCCAAGGGAAGATGATAGGGGGTGCCCTGGGACGGGGCAAGGGGTGGGCGGGAAGAGACCAGAGGAAAGGCTCGGGACACCCCCAGTAGGGGTAGAGTCCCTCCGCCCCCTGGCCGCCAGCGCCATCGGCCTTGTTCCATTGGAGCCGCCGTTTCCGTATCATATGCTCAGTTTTTCTGCGCTGGCGGACGGGTTTATGGTTAGAGGGACGGGGAGTCTTTCTGTCAAGGGTGCCCTCGAGCGCCTGGGCCTTTCGGCACGCAAGGCCCTGGGGCAGCACTTCCTGGTAAGCGTATCGGTGCTCTGGCGCATCCTCCAGGCCGCAGAGCTGGGCCAGGACGACACCGTTGTGGAGGTCGGACCGGGGCTGGGCGTGCTCACCCGGGACCTTCTGGCGCGGGCCCAACGGGTCGTCGCCGTGGAGCTGGACGCCGAGCTCGCCTCGGCCCTTCAGCAGGCCCTGGCAGGCCAGGGCAACCTCAGGGTCGTTTGCGCCGATGCCAGGACGGTGGAAGTGGCGGCTCTGGTGGACGGGGCACCGTACAAGCTGGTGGCCAACATGCCCTACTACGCCGCCAGCCCCATCTTGCGCCATTTCCTCGAAGGCCCGCATCCGCCGACTCGCGCCGTGGTCATGGTCCAGCGGGAGGTAGCCCAGAGCATGGCGGCCCGCCCGGGCGAAATGTCCGTGCTCTCCGTGGCCGTGCAACTGTACGGGTCGCCACGCATCGTCGCTTCCGTGCCCCGCTCCGCCTTCTACCCCCAGCCCAAGGTCACCTCAGCCATTGTGCGCATAGATGTCTATCCGAAGCCTGCCCTGGACCTGGAGGACCGGGAGGCCTTTTTCCGCGTGGTGCGGGCAGGCTTCAGCGCCCCCAGGAAGCAACTGCGCAACTCCCTGGCCCAGGGACTCGGCCTCTCTCCCCAGGTGACGGAGCCGCTGCTGGCCAGGGCCGGCATTGACAGCCGCCGCCGTCCAGAGACGCTCACCCTGGAAGAGTGGGAGCGCCTGTTCCGCGTGGCCGCGCAAGGGGGCGATTTGGGTGAAGCTAGATGGGTCCACCCCAACTCTGAATCTTGGAGACTACCATGACGAGGATCGCTCTAACCTTCTACAGCGTGCTCAGGATGCCTGTCGCCGATATTATCGAATGTGCCCAAGCTGCGGAGAAAGCTGGCTTCCAGTACATCTCTTTTGCCGAGTCCTTCTATCGTGATGGGCCTGCACTCGCCGCCACAATAGCGTCCCGCACGACAAGAATCCAGTTGGGCACCAGTGTCCTTCCTATTTACACGAGGACGCCTTTTCAGCTCGCCATGGCCATGGCCACCCTCCACGAAATCTCTGGGGGCAGGGTTGGATATCTTGGCATCGGGATAGGGTATCGAAGTCGGACCGAGACCTACTTCGGAATCAATATCGAGCGGCCGCTGGAGCGCATGCGCGAAACTGTGGAGATTATTCGGTTGTTGCTCTCCGGCAAGGACGCTAGCCATGCAGGGAAGGTGTTCCGCTTCTCAGGTTTTCCCAAGCTCACACCAGATCCATTGCCGATACCCATCTACTTCGGTTCCTCTGGCGACCGTATGCTCACCCTCGCGGGGGAGATAGCCGATGGTGGCATCCTTAACTCGATCCCAACGCCGGGGCACATTCGCCATGCAAGGCAAGTCCTTCAGAGAGGTGCAGCGAAGGCGGGCCGTGATCCCGGGCGATTGACAGTCGCTGCAAGCGTTATCTACTCTGTATCGGACAACCTAGAGGAGGCTGCTGCCGCCGCTAAAGAGGACGTCCTCTTTTACCTGGGATACCCGGAGATCAACCCCATCTTGGAGCAGTCTGGGCTGATGAAGGCCGCCGAGTCGGTTAGGCAGGCCAGCCGTGAACATGGAAAGAGGCTTGCTCTGGAGCTTATCGATAAGCCCATGTTGGATGCCTTGGCGGTCTATGGCGACGCGAAGCGATGCCGAGCTCGACTCAAAGAGCTTATGGAGGCAGGCATTGACCTCCCCATCATCCGGGTGTCAAACGCACTCTACCCGGAAGCGGACAAGAAGCGTGTGTTTTTGAGAGCGATCGAAAGTCTCCAAGGGTTCTAAGGACCACCATGAAACGCTTCCTGACGCCCTTCGCGATGCTTTGCCTGGTCGGCTTCTCCGCCCGGCTAGGCTACCAGATGGCACGGCCGCCCGTCCTCCCCCGGTTCGCCGAAGAGCTGGGCGCCCAGACCTGGCTCATAGGGCTTGTTGTGGGCGCGTCCACCATCACCGGCGTGTTCATCAAGTTCCCCGCTGGCACGCTCTCGGACATCCTGGGCCGGCGCCGCATGCTCGTTCTTGGGGCTGCCTTCTTTGCGTTTCCCCCCTTTCTCTACCTCCTGGCACGGGACCCTTACACCCTGCTGGGCATTCGCTTCCTTCACGGCTTCGCCACCGCCATCTTCGGCCCCGTTGCCTCCGCTGCCGTGGCTGACCTGTTCCAGAAAGAGCGCGGCGAAAAGCTCGGTTGGTTCGCGGCGTCCAGCGAGGTCGGCAGCGCGTTTGGCCCTCTCCTTGGCGGCTCCGCGCTGGCAGCCTTTGCGGGACCGGGCCTGTCCAAGTTCCACTACACCTACCTGATAGTGGGTGCGCTGGGCGTCATGACGCTGCTTTTGGCCCTACGAATTCCCATAGGGCGCCCGAGCCCCAACGCTGGCCCGCCTTCTGGAGGCGGTCGCCAGGTCAGCCGTTGGGCGCTCTTCCGCGAGGGGATGTGGCAGGTGCTAGGCAACAGACCTATCCTCATCGCCAGTAGCGTCGAGGCAGCCATGTTCCTGGGCGTGGGGGCGCTTGTCGCCTTCTTACCTCTCTACGCGAAGAACGTTGTCGGGCTGGGCGATGCCTATCTCGGCCTTCTCCTTTGGGTACCGCTGGTGATGGCCATGGTAGGCAAGCCCCTCTCAGGGCGCATCTCCGACCGCGTGGGGCGAAAGCCCGTGATCCTGCTCGGGCTAGCACTGTGTACCGCGACGCTCCCGTTGGTGCCCATGACAAGGAACCTCCTCGGCTTGCTCCTGGAGGGAGCCGTCTTCGGGGCAGGGATGGCTGCGGTGACCCCGTCTACAACAGCCCTGGTAGCCGATCTTTGCAAGACGCGGAACTATGGCGCCGCCATGGGTGTCTTCGGCGCCATCTGGGACATGGGTGAGGCCTCGGGGCCCATCCTGGCCGGAGCGCTTATCACCGCGTTCGGGGGTCTCCAGGCAGCTTCCGCTTACCTCGCGGCGTTCACCATCGTGGCTGCCGTGCTCGTCCTGGCGGGGATAGTGTTCGGTCTCTTGGCAACCGTGCCCAGGGCCGCTTCGGAGAGGGCATAGAAGCTGTGCCTCCCTTCTTCTCAGCCCCGGGCTCGCGAGACCATATCTTCATGATGGGCTTCGCACGGAAAAGGGCTCCATGTCCGCCCACCCCAAGCTGAACGTAGAACTTCTGGCCCCCGCCAAGCTGAACCTCAGCCTGGAGGTGCTGGGACCTGCGGAGGACGGCTACCACCAGGTAGCCACCGTCCTCCACACCATCGCCCTGGCCGACCGCCTCTCCTTCTCGCCGCAAGAGCGGCTGGAAGTGGTGTGCCGCGGCCTCGACCTCCCGCAGGAGGAGAACCTGGTCTGGCGTGCGGCCCGCCTTCTCCAGGAGCGCAGTGGCACCCGCCGGGGCGCCCTCATCACCCTGACGAAGGCCATACCGGTGGCCTCCGGCCTGGGTGGAGGCAGCAGCGACGCCGCCACGACCCTCAAGGGCCTCAACATGCTCTGGAACCTGGGGCTCTCCCAGGACGTTCTCCTGGCCCTCGCCAGGACCCTGGGAGCGGACGTCCCTTTCTTCCTTCTGGAAGGCTGCGCCTTGGCGGAAGGCAGGGGCGACAGGCTCAGCCGTCTGCCACCCGTCGAGGGGTGGTGGGCCGTAGTCCTCCACATACCCACTGGGGTTTCCCACAAGACGGCCCACATGTATGGCCTGCTCACGGGCGCCGACTCTACCGATGGCTCAGAGACTCTGGCCCTGGCGCACCACCTGCGCCGGGGTCAGGTCTCCCCGGAGGTGCTGGCCCATGGCCGCAACGCCTTCGAGCGGGCGGCACTCCTCGCGTTCCCCGGACTGGAAGAGGCCAGGCAGGCGATGCTCGAGGCAGGGGCCCCGTGGGTGCGCTTGACGGGAACCGGCCCTGCCCTGTTCACCCTGGTAGGAGACCGGGCCACCGGCGAGGACCTCAAGAAGAGGTTGCGGTCCCCCAGATGGAAGGTGTTCCTAACGCGCCTGACGGAAAGGCCGCAGGCCCGGGCATCGGGGCCGCTCAGCCCGATGGCCCCGGACGGGCCGGGGAGCGGCGTCGCAGCGAGAGCCACAGCCCCAAAGCGGCGAAGGCGGCCGCCAGGACTCCCAAGCCCACCCCCGAGAACCCGGGGACTGGCGTGGGAGGGGTGACGGTGAAGGTGAACGGGTTCTGCCCTCCCTGTCCTGGCGCTGAAGGGTCCCCCTCGCTCTCCGCCAGGTTGCCGGCCGCGTCGGCGACCTGGGCGTACCAGGAGTAGTCTCCCTCAGCCTCCAGCTCCACGGTCACCTCAGCACGGATGGTCCCTATGGTCGGCGTAGGGGTCGGCGTCGGCGGTAGCGGGGGGATCTGGGCCGCGGGCTGGCCCAGAGTCGCCGAAGCAGAGGAGAGCGTCGTGAAGCGATACGCCCCATTGCGGAACCCATCGCCGACGTTGCCCTCAAAGTTTCGCACCTCCTGGCACAGGCGAGAAGGAGGGCAGAGGAAGAACCGGAGGCTGCCGGAGGCGACGCCCGAAGCGGTGTCCGTCAGGCCGACACCCAGGGTCACCTGTCGCTGGCCAATCCTGGCCCCATGGGCGGGCGCCAGGCCTGAGACGGCTGGCGGCTCCAGGTCCACGCGGATGGCGAAAACTCTTCTGGTGTTGCCATCGCTGGCGTCCACGTACTCGACGCTGACCACGTCCCCGTGGACCGCTTTCAACTGTGGGGGCGTGGTGGCGGGGTTGGTCGCCGTGCGAGACAGTTCAAAATCGCCCACGAAGACGCCGGTACCGAAAAATTCGCCGGCCCACATCCCCGTCTCCGTCACCGTCAGGTTGAAGCCGACTGGGTCCGAGGTGCTTTTCACACTGAGCACGGCTTCTTCCTGGACACTGCCAAAGTACGTCAAGGAGAAGGCGTCATCTCTGCGCAGGTCATCGTCCAGACGAAACGTTACCCCGCCGTTGGTGGTGCCGATGACGGTTATCGCGAGCTGCCGCCCGGTGGCCGCAACGTGAACGTCCCGAACCGTTACCAAGCCATCCCGGCGGGCAACGCCCCCCGGCCTGTTGACGGCATCCAGGAGCGCCTGGTCGCCCAGGGCGCAGTCCACGTTGAACAGGGCGCAGAAGGCGCTTCTGGTCGAAAAGAGCTCCCCTGGCTCCAGCAGACCGTCGTTATCGCCCCAGGCGGCGGCGGTGAAGTCCACCCAATCTTTGGGGGGCGGCTGGCGGATCTGATACCAAAACTCTGTCCCCTGGCCACCCGTGCCTGTCCTGTACGCGGCCCCGGAATAGGACGTCGCTTCTCCCAACTGAAGGACCGGCAGGTCCAGGTCGCTGTCGGCAAGCGTCACGCGGATGGGCCGGTCAACAGTGGCCCAGGTGCGATCCGCCTGGATGGTGCCCACGACCCCCTGGGGTGTCGCCTGGGCCACCATCAGGCCCACGGCCAGCGCCGCGAGCACCACGGAAACGATGATGCCGGTCCTCATCGCCCACCTCCATGGCCAGCATAGGTATCCTGGCACTTGCGCCAGCGGCGGCGCGCCGTTTTCAGCCCGCCCGTTGCCCGGAGCGCAGCCGCAGCGTCGCCTCCGCGTCCAGGGCAAGCCCGCTGTCTCTCCTCGCCACCACCACGCCGTAGTCCTTCTGCGCGCCCTCCACGGAGACGAACCCCTCCCGCACATCCCGTAGCACGAGGCGCGGGTCCCTTGTCTGCGGATCACCTGCGCCCCCTCCGCCGCCGCCCTCGAAGGCCCACGTGTCCCCGGCCTTCAGCTCCTGGCCCCACCCCTCCATCGCGTCCTCAGAGGGAGCTCCCAGGTTCACCACCACCCGGCCCCTCCTGCCCGGCCTTCCGTCCCCCACCCCCTTCGCTGGCAACGAGAAGCCCCGGGCGTGCCGCACGTTCAGGTACGCGGGAGCCAGCAGCTCGTACAACCGCCGCGGCGCAGCGCCACCCCGGAACCTGCCTGCGCCCCCCGAGTCGGCGATGATCTCGTACCGCCTCACCCTCACCGGGTACTGGACCTCCAGCGCCTCCACCGGCGTCTCCTGGAAGTCCAGGCTCCCCAACGACCTGCGGCTGTAATGGAAGTGCAGAGGGTTGGCCGCCGACACGCCATCGCACCACTCCGACGCCCCCGAGGCGGAGGCCTGCAACTCGTACTGCACGTACGTCCTCCCCGCCACCAGGCCCCCCCTCCACCCCAGGGCCGTCGTGCCGTGGCCCCCTCGTTCCGCCACCGCCCCCTGGCCTTTCAGGGCGCACAGCGCGCTCACGAGCATGTCGATGTACGCCGGGATGACCATGGTGGTGTTCCCTACCGGTGCCGGAGGCAAGGGGTTCGCCACGCTCCCCTCTCGGGCCACCAGCGTGAAGGCCCGGGCCATCCCCGCGTTCTCCGCGATCCCCGACTCCGCCATGCCCAGCACGCACGTCCCGCAGATGTGCAGCACCCGCGTGGTGGGAACGTTGACCGGAGCGCGCACCTGGTCCTCCGACCCGCTGAAGTCGAACGTGAGATGCCCGCCCTCTCGCGTCACCCGCAGGTGCAGCCGGACAGGCCGGCCGTGGCTGGGAGGAGGGTCCAGGACCGCCTCCGCCTCCGCGGTCCTGCCGGGCCAACGCTCCACGGCCATCCTGATCCTCTCCTGGGGAGCCGCCAGCATCTCCTCGAACGCCTCCTGGAGCGTCTCCACGCCGTAGCGGGCCGCCAGGGCCTTGATGCGGTCCGCTGCCACCAGCGTTGCACCCACCTGGGCTCCCAGGTCCCCAAGGAAGACGTCGCCGTTGCGAACGTTCGCCCGGACCACCTCCTCCACCTGCGGGACCACCTTCCCCTGCTCGTAGAGCCTCATGAAAGGGATCACCAGCCCCTCCTGGTATACCTCCGTGGCGCCGCTGTAGATGCTTCCGGGCACCGCGCCGCCTATGTCCATCTTGTGGGCAATGGAGCCGCAGAAGGCCACCAGCGCGCCCCCGTACAGTACCGGCGTCATCACCAGAACGTCCGGCGAGTGCCCCACACCGATCTCGTGGGGGTCGTTCCCGATGAACACGTCCCCTTCCCGGAGCCCGTCTGCCGAGGCCCTGGCCAGCAGCCGCCGCGCCGCCCTCCCGTAGATGAACACGTGGGGGCCAGCCCCTTCGAAGGGCATCTCTCCCCCAGCCGTGCAGATGCCGAAGCTGCAGTCCCTCGACTCCCGCGTCAGCGTCGAGTAGGCCGACCGGACCAGCAGGAACTTCATCTGCCCCAGCAGCGCCTCGAACTTGCTCCGGAGCACCTCCGTCGTTATGCGGTCCGCCATGGGTTCCCCTTTTTCGGCTGCCGGCCCCCCGGCCCGACGTAGAGTATACCGGCACCCGAACGCCGCTGCGAGCCGCCCGCCCCCTCGCGCCGACCGCCCTTCGACAAGCCTGTGGGCCAGGACCCTCGAAGCCGAAGGCCCAGGGCCAGCAGGGAGTTGGTTGCCCCGCTCAAGGTTCGACAAGCTCACCACGAGCGGTTGATTATGACGCCATTTTCTGCAAGTAGGTACTAGAAGTGGTTCGGAGATACGTCTCGGGGGAGTCCAGAGTCCCGACGCGTCGGGATGGCAGGGGTCTGGGGGTGTCCCCCAGGTACAATTTCTTCCCCCTTCCTGGCAAGGAAGGGGGCGAGGGGGGATGGTCGAAAGGGGTTTTCAACACCCTGCTAGGCGAGGAAGATGGCCCGGGCCACGCGAAGGAGCAGCCTGGGCAACGGCTCTAGCCACCGGAGCACCAGGGCGCTCAGCAGCGCCGTGGCGACGCCGATGGCGGCTCCTCCCAGTACGTCCGAGGGATAGAAGACGCCGACGTACACTCGGGAGAGCGAGTAGAGGGCGCCGACGGCCGCCAGGGCCGTTCCTGAACGCCTATCCTTGAGCCACACTCCCGCGGCGATGGCAAAGACGACGGCCGCAGGGTTCGCTGGGAAGGACGAATCCACGGGGCGGTAGAAGAGCAGGGTGAGGTCCAGGGTCTGAAAGGGGCGCGGTCGGAAGAGGACCTTGTTGAGCTCCAGGACCACCCAGCTCGCCATCGTCAGGCCCGCCAGGGCGGTGAACACGGACCGCTGCCGGCGCTCCCGGTCCCAGGGGGTCCCGCCTGTGAACCACAGGGCCAGGAGCATCAGGCCCATGGCCACGGGGACCAGGTAGTCGCTCGCGACCGTCTGGGCCAGGGCGTCCAGCCAGGGCCAGCGTCCGGCCCAGCCGTTCAGCCAGAGGAGCGCTCGTTCGTCTGCCTTTGCCAGGATCTCCAAAGCTCTCCTAGACGACGCATGGCGGTGCGCACGTAGTTGGCCCCTCGCAGGGCCTCCAGCCCCCCGTGCTCCTGTCTTCCCACCATGGACCAGTTGGACAGGGAGGAGAGCAGCAGGTGGGCCAGGAGGGCGATGCCGACGCCTGCCGCGAACAGGGCCGCCTGCTCGTTCCCGTCCAGCCCCGCTGCGGTGTCAGGGACGTTGCGGGGTGTGGAGAGGAAGAACCAGGCGAATGCCGCAACGGTCAGGGCTGGCCCCGCCAGGAGGGAGAGACGTCGCGGGAGGAGCAACAGCCCCTCCAGCCGGTTGTAGGCGAAGGCCCACTGGAGGATGCCAAAAGAGGCGGCGGAGACCAGCAGGAAGTAGTCCAAACGGAAATCTGTCACGATGGCACCACCTGGGCTACCTGAAGCGAGGCAGAGGGCTGAGGTATCGCCTTGTCCTCTTGTTTCCTCCCCCTGCAACCTGTAGCGGCCCGGGACGCTGGCCGGGCGCTGGACGAGGCGCCCTGGGGGTCGGCGGTCACGCGGACACCAGCTTGGGGGCTGCCGAGGTGCACCAGTGGAGATACCTTGGGCTTCTGCCGCGGATCACGTCGAAGTAGAGGTTTTGAAGCTTGCGCGTCAGAGGCCCCATCTGGCCGTCCCCAAGGGGATGGTTGTCCACGGAACCCACAGCCGTCAGGTGGGCGGCGGTGCCGGTGAGGAAGAGCTCGTCGGCCAGGTACAGGTCGGCCCGACGCAGGTGCCGCTCCACCGTCTCGATGCCCAGTTCGTTCTTGGCCAGGGTGATGACGGTGTCCCTGGTGATGCCCGGGAGGATGTTGTCCTCCAGAGGTGGTGTGACCACCTTGCCCTTGCGGACGAGGAAGAGGTTCTCGCCCGTGCCTTCGGAGACGTAGCCCTGCTGGTTCAGGAGGATGGCCTCGTCGAACCCCGCGGCGACGGCCTCCGTCTTGGCCAGGATGCTGTTGACGTAGAGGCCGCTGATCTTGACGCTGGGGGGTATGACGGTGTCCTCCATGCGGCGCCAGGAGGAGGTGCAGCAGCGGGCCGCCGCCTCCACGTTGAGGTAAGCGCCGAAGGGGATGGCCAGCACCGTGAAGTCGTTCTTCAAGGGGGTGAGGTTGAGGGTCGCCACCCGCTCCTCGCTCTTGTAGGCGATGGGTCGAATGTAAATGTCCTGGGTGTAGCCACAGCGCTCCACCATTTCGACAGTGATGGTGCACAGCTCGTCCAGGGAGTAGGGGAGCTGGATGTGCAGGACCTTGCATCCCTCCAGGAGGCGCTCGTAGTGCTCCCGCATGCGGAAGATGAAGAGCCTCTCCTCCTGCTCGTTCCAGTTGCCCCGGACCCCTTCGAAGACAGCGGTGCCGTAGTGGAAGGCGTGGGTCATCACGCCGATGGTGGCCTGCTCCAGGGGAACGAACGCACCTTTGTGAAACGCGACGGGCGGCATGCGAATTTCTCCTCTCCCTGGGACTTCGAGGCCATTATATCCTAGACCAGAAAAACCTGACGGCAAAGTACAGCGCAATCACCACAGCTATCAAGGCAATAGCTTTGGGATAGATGTTCGTTGTCCAGTCAAGGCTGTGGGCAGTGTGTCCTGCAATGACACCGATGCCCACCAAGGGAGCAACCCATACTATTTCTGATAGGAACACCGCAGCAGCGAAGCGCGCCCAGGGCACTTTTAGCCCTCCCGATGCTACGGAGACCGGTGTGAGCAGACCAGGAATCAGCCTGGCCATAGTGATAGCCATAACGCCTTGCTTTTCAGCAATCGCCTCGGCACGTTGGGCCCAGCGGTGCTTGAATATCCCCCAGTGACTGAGTCCTGCCAGCAGCCTGCCGCCAGCATAGCGTGACATCCAGTAAATGGCGTTGGCACCACTGAGGCTTCCCAGCACCGCAAGGCAGAGCAATGGCACAACTAAGAGCGGGTTCCCCTGGGTCATCCGATAGCCAGCAAAGATCAGAACAGCCTGCATCACTAGCGGAAAAGGCACCCCAGCCTCTCCCACTGCGTTTACGGCGAAGAGCAGCAACAGGAACGCCGGATGGCTGCCGTTCAGGTTGTTTACGAACTCTGAGGCGAAACTCGGCAACGCAGCAACCGCCTGTCAGCGTAGGTATGGGTCAACTTTGAGCAACTCAGGCACTGTGACGAAAGTGTAGCCTTCTTTGTTCAGCGTATCTATTATCTGAGGGAGCACAGCAATGGTATTGGAGCGGTCGGCACCGTGGATGGTCTCGTTCCCGTCGTGCAAAAGAATGATTGCGCCGGGCTTGGTGTGTTTGATAATACGCTCGGCAATGACGGAGGATGGCGGCTGTTTGGGGTCATTGGCAGAGACGTTCCACGTGACCACAACCATGCCGTGTTTTTCCAGTTGCTCCATTTGCCAAGGTGTCTTGTGGCCGAAGGGTGGGCGGAACAGGTGTGGCCGTACACCGGCAATCTTCTCAATGGTCGCCTGAGACTTGGCCAGGTCTACTTCACGGACGTCTACTATCGGTTGTAGAGCCGAGTGGTCCCAGGAGTGATTCCCAAGTACGTGGCCTTCAGCAACAATGCGTTTCGCTGTTTCAGGATAGTACGCCACGTTCTTCCCAACCACAAAGAAGGTCGCCTTTATGTCATATTGTTGGAGTATATCTAGGACTTGGGAGGTATAAGGCTCGTTGGGGCCATCGTCAAAAGTGAGGGCCACCACCTTCTCATGGGTTTTCGTTGCGAAGTAGAGCTTGCCGAAAGCCTCGGCGCTGGGCATAAAGAACCCGTATGCCAAAGCGCCAACGAGTAGTACCAGGACTACGGGAGTTGCGAAACGAAGCCTTGAAGCCCAGGGCCAGGTTCTCACGACTAACGCCTCGTCGCGTACATCCCTGCGAGACCCCTTGATGGGCTTTCCTGTGAGGCGGTGGAAAAGGAGACCCAAAGCGGTGTGGTAGAAGGTGTCTGCCAAGAGGAACTGCCAGAAGCGCCTGCGGAACCGTCTGGACGATGTCTCCACCATCAAGTGTGGGTCATAGGATATGCGGCCCGTTTTTGCGAGTCGGAGTAGCAGGTCAAACTCATCGCCACATTGGGGGAAGGCCAGGTCGTACCCTCCTACGGCAATAAGGGCCTCCCGTCTTGCTGCGAAGTTGCCCGCAAGAATGGACATGGGATGCCTTAGGCACCAGTAGCTTATCTGGTTGAGCCATCGGTTGATAAGGGAGAGTGGTCTATGCCAAAGAGGCTCACCCCTGTACTTGGCATCGCCGGACAGCCCCACGTCTTCAGCGTGGGTTTCAAAGTGCCTGGCTATCTTTGACAGCCAGTTGCGAGGCACGACACTGTCCGCATCACACTGCACCACGATTTCGCCCCTGGCTGATTCGAGCCCCGCCTGGCGAGCGAAAGCTACGCCCTTCTCGAGACAGTGGACGACTATGGCCCCCAACCTGCGAGCCACCTCCGCAGTGCCATCCGTCGAACCATTGTCCACGACGATTACCTCGTACTCTCCTGGGTAGTCTTGGTCACGGAGAGATTGGAGGCAACCCGGCAAGTCCAATTCTTCGTTGTGAGCAGGGACAACTACCGAAAGCATAGAGGTCTGTACCCCGGATTTCCCATATCAACTGGTGGCGGAGGCATCCCTGGCCTCCACCACGTTTCAGCCAAAGAATAGCCCCTTCCCTCTGGTTGTCAAGGCACGTTTTGGAGATCCGTAGAGAGAGGGGCCAGCGCCTGAGGAGAAGAGAGGGTGGTGCGAGGGGGTGGGGAGGCCCTACAACCAGCGGGACGCCATCTGGAGGGTGAGCTTGCCCGGACCGAGGCGCAGCCCTTCGGCTGAAGGGCGCAGGCTCCGGGGGGCTCTCCTGGATGCGGCCTCCGCGTCCAGGAACAGGCGTCGGGCAGGCCGGGGCCACCAGGACGGCGGGGGAGGTCCCAGAGGCCAGGCCAGGGTGACCCGCCTGGCGGGATTGGAACGGCGAGTACGAGTTGCTTCTGGCATGGCAGGGTATGCCACGGTCGGCTCCTATCAGCGCTTGCGTTAGGCGTATCGTAGAGGACACCTTGCCTTTTGGGCTACTGCCAGGCGGCACCATGAGGAATTGACCGCGCTCAATGGCCCAGCCATAATGGGCCTTGCTTTGGCCTATGGAGTCCACCCACTGCCGAGGTGCGACGACGAACAGGCTCTTTCAGCCACTCCTGTGGGCGCTGGTTGGAGCAGGCATTGCCGGCGGGCTCTTCTTTCTGGTCAACTGGCCCGGTGCGCCCGAGCTGACCATCGTTGTCTCCACGCCTTCACCCTCTGCCTCCACGCCTTCACCTCGGGACGGGGCCCCAACCACTGAAGCCCCGCAGCGCAAGGTCAACATCAACACCGCTTCGGCGGAGGAGCTGGATTTGCTCCTCCCGGGGATTGGCCCGGTCAAGGCCCAGGCCATCGTGGAGTACCGGGAAAAGAACGGGCCCTTCCGGCGCATTGACGAGCTGATGAACGTGAACGGAATCGGTCCCAAAACCTATGAGGCAGTGCGCGACCTGGTGAAGGTGGGGCCGGGGCCGTGAGATGAGGGCCGTCCTGGGGTCGGCCGCGTGGGTGGCCGGCGTGCTCCTGGCGATGGAGCGGGACCTCCCCCTGGCGGTGATCGTCTCGTTTCTCGTGGCCGCTGCCGCCCTGCTGGGCGTCGCCTTGCTGCGGCGATGGAGGCTCCTCCTCCCGGTGGCGGTCCTTCTGCTCCTCCTCGGCGCATGGCGGGGGGAGCTGGCGGGGGCCTCTCCGCCATCGGCCCTGGAGGAGTTCGTGGGCCGCGAGGTGAAGCTGGAAGGGCTGGTGACGGACGACCCTGAGCGTCGCGGCACCCTGGTACGCTTCCGCCTTAGGGCTGACCGGATTGACACCGGCGATGGGTGGCGGCCCGCGGAAGAGGACGTGCTGGTAGCGGTGCAGCCACCAAGCACCCTTGTCGGGCAGCGAGAAGCATCCTACGTCCGCTACGGCGACCGGCTGGAGCTAAACGGCAAGATCGAGCGCCCCCCGACCCTGAAGGGGTTCGACTACCGCGAGTACCTGGCACGCCAGGGAGTTGGCTGGGTGGCGGAGCGGCCGGAGATCGTTCTCATTCAGGAAAGAGAGGGCTCGCCGGTCCTCTCCTTCATCTACCGGGTCCGGCTGGCCCTTGCCGGCTCTCTGGAGAGGGTCCTTCCCGAGCCCCAGGCCTCCCTGGGCCAGATGATCTTGCTGGGAGCGCGCGGCGGAGTGCCGGAGGAGGTGCTCCAGGCTTTTCGGGACACGGGAACCACGCACCTCCTGGCCATCTCGGGCCTGAACATGGCCATCGTGCTTGGCCTCACGCTGCCCCTGAGCCAGACCCTTCTCGGGCGGAGGCGGAATCTCTATCTGCTGGTGCCCCTCCTGGCCCTCTGGATGTACGCCCTCCTGAGTGGCCTGGCACCCTCGGTAGAGCGCGCGGCCATCATGGCCAGCCTGTACCTGGTGGCCCTGGCCCTGGGGAGACCCGGGAGCCCTTTGCCGGCCCTGGCGGTGGCGGCGGCGGTCATGGTGGGCCGCCAGCCGACCCTGCTGTACGACCTCTCCTTTCAGCTCAGCTTCATGGCCGTGGCGGGCATACTGTTGCTGGTGGCTCCCCGCCAGCGGGTCATCACCCGGCTTCTTGGCCCTCTCCTCCGGAGGGCGGGATGGGCCCAGGGGCCAACGACAGCCATTGGTGTTGCCGTCGCGGTGACGCTGGCGGCCACGGCGGCGACGTTTCCCCTCCTGTTGTTCAACTTCGGTCGCATCGCCGTCTACAGCGTTCCGGCAACCCTCCTGGCGCTGCCGGCGTTCCCCTTCGCCCTGGCGGCGAGCCTGTTCGCTGCCCTGGCCGGCCTCCTGGCCCTGCCCCTGGGACAGGTGGTGGGATGGCTGGCCTGGCTGCCCCTGACGTACACGACTGAGGCCGTGGAGACCATGGCGAGGCTCCCCGGCCGTGGCTATCCCGTGGAGCCCTTTGGCGGCGTGCTGGTGTGGCTTTCCTACGCAGCCGCGGGCCTGCTCATCCTCTCCCTTCGTCGAGGATGGCTCCGACGGAGGCTCGCCGCTGCATCCCTGGGGCCAATCATCCGACGGGCGGCCACCTGGGTGCCTTCGGCGCGCGTCCAGGCCATCGTCCTGTTCTCCCTGGCGGCGGGCGTTGCTCTGGTCTGGTCGGCCAATGCGGCCCTCCCCGATGGCAACCTCCACGTGAGCGTGCTGGATGTCGGCCAGGGGGACGCCATCCTGCTGCGGGGTCCCGGGGGCCAGCAGGTGCTGGTGGATGGCGGGCCGGACCCTCGCAGGCTGCTCCAGGCGCTCGGAGAGCGCATGCCCTTCTGGGACCGCACCATTGACCTGCTTGTCCTCTCTCATCCTCACGAGGACCACCTGGCGGGGCTGGTGGAGGTGGTGCGTCGGTACCGCGTGCGGGCAGTGCTCGACACCCCCCCCGATCCCGGCGGTTCGCCTCTCTGGGAGGAGTGGCAGGCCGTCCTGAAGGCCAAGGGCGTGCGGGTAATCACGGCGTCGGAGGGCCAGAGGATCGTACTTGGCGACCAGGTGGTGCTGGAGGTCCTGAACCCTCCGGACCCCCTCCTGGGAGGCTCCGGGTCCGACGTGGACAACAACGGGACGGTGGTACGGGCGCAGCACGGCCTGGTGTCCTTGCTGCTGACGGGAGACCTGGAGATGGAAGGGGAGCTCTCCTTGCTGGACCGGGGCGCGGACGTGCGGAGCACGGTGCTCAAGGTGGCCCACCACGGGAGCCGGGACTCCTCGAGGGAGGAGTTCCTGGCCCGCGTCCGGCCTCAACTGGCCTTGATCTCCGTAGGGAAAGAGAACCGCTACGGCCACCCGCACCAGGAGGCGCTGGACCGGCTGAAGGATGTTGTGGGCCTGGAACGGGTCCTGACCACCGCCGAGGGGGGAGATATCGAGCTGGTGTCCGATGGCCGCCGCCTGGAGGTCAGGACCGAGAGGTGAGCAGTGCCAGGGAGGGGCCCGGCTGCGCTGGGTTGAGGTTGGAGTCGGGCTTGACAGGCGCTGCCTGGACGGCTAGTCTCTGGGCAGCCGAGTAAGGGCGCGGGACCCAGGCGTGGCGCCGAAACCGTGCGTTTTCGCAGGAGAGAGAGGAG
This sequence comes from Chloroflexota bacterium, assembly GCA_016202425.1. Taxonomy (GTDB): domain Bacteria; phylum Chloroflexota; class Dehalococcoidia; order Lucifugimonadales; family JACQOS01; genus JACQOS01. The sequence continues at coordinate 1,130 of JACQOS010000142.1, read as the reverse complement.
AGAAGCTATGCTCTTTGTCGCCACTCATACCCATACTCCGGAGACCTGTCCGGCCGACGATCCTGCCGCGGTGCACCAGCTCGCCAGGGAGGAGCATGCCAAGGAGAGCGGCGTGAAGGTGTTGGGGAGCTACGTTGCCCCGCCGGAGCACGTGCTGTACTTCATCCTGGACTCCAAGGACTCCGCCTCCGTGGTCAGGTTCTTCCGGCCCCTCATGAAGGTCGGCGTTACCAGGGTCACCCCAGTCCAGACGTTGCAAGAGAGCACGGGGATTTTCCCGCTCAAGTCCCGGGGGCGTGGGCGGCGCCGGGCGCGGGCCTGAGCCTCGGGGGCCGGCGGGACAAGAGAGGGAGCTCAGGAGGTGGTGGAGGGCTGCTTCAGGAACTCGTTCTGGATCCCGCGAAGCTCTTCAAAGTGCCGCTGCTTCCCCTCCGCCAAGTGGAGCAACTCCTGGCGTAGCGCGTCAGACCTGGCGGCCTCGGCGGCTTCCCGGAGGAGCGATGTTGCCTTGAGGAGCCGGGCCAACTCCGTTCGGAAATAGTGGGGAGGGTTCAGCTCGTCGGGTGCACAGTCCACCGACCACCTGGGTTCGGCTCCGAGGCGCGTGATCACCGAGGCGACCGCGTCGCTGGCGTGCACCATCATGGCGCCCCACTTCAGAAGCCGTTCATCGAGGAAAGGGTCCGGCGCCCGTTCTCGAAGATAGTCAGCGACCCTGGGATAGTAAACGGCGCAGCGCAGGACCAGTTGGAGGGCCTGTTGCAGCTTCTGGCGCAGAAGCTGGTCGCGCTTCGCAGTCCCCCGTCGCCAGAAGGCCACTTGCGTGACCACCGTGCCACCCCCTTGAGACTTGCTGCTCACCACCGTGTTCTGTTCTTTGGATGCCGCCACGGCTTGAGGGATGCACGGGAACGGGCTCAGGTCAACCGCCTGCCCTTGGAGCGCGCTCAGGGCGTGCGCCGTTTCCTCCCATAGCAGGCTGCTGCAAAAGGGGAGTCCAGAGGGGCGAAGCCCCTTTGACGGGGGTCTGGGGGTGTCCCCCAGATACAACATCTACCCCCTTCCTGGCCAGGAAGGGGGCGAGGGGGATGGTCGTCCCGACCAGTCGGGATTCAGCACCCCCATAGTCC